>DASRHH010000050.1:0-24291 GCA_035650635.1 Dehalococcoidia bacterium
TGAAGGAAGGCGAATCGCACCTGGCGATTTCGCCTCTCTGCGGCACCAATATCGTGGTCACCGCGATCCTGACCGGCATCGCCTCGGCGCTCGCCATTGGCAGCGGCAACCGGCTGACACGGCTGCCCAACGTGCTGACGGCGGCGCTGTTGGCGGTGCTGGCGGCTCGGCCAGTCGGAGCGTTGGTGCAGCGCTACCTGACGACCTCGCCGGATGTCGATGACCTGGAGATCGCGACCGTCAGAGCCATGCCCTTCCCGGGTCTGCACAAAGTCACCATCACCCGGAGCTGGTCCTCGCCCCCGTAGCTCAACCGGACAGAGCGGCGGCCTTCTAAGCCGTAGGTTGCAGGTTCGAGTCCTGCCGGGGGCGCCACTTTTCCGTCGAAAGTCTCTGTTGTCGTCCGTCTCCTAATCGGCTACGATTTCAACGACGAAATACAGGAGGTAGACATGCTTACAGCACAGGACCTGCGCGGCGTCCTCGCCATCCCGCCAACGCCTTCCAAGGAAGGCGCTGAGCGCTGGGACGCAACCGACACTGTCGACACCGATGAGCTGGCCCGCGGGCTGAACCAGCTGATCGAAGACGGCGTCAATGGCATTATCACCTTCGGCACTACCGGCGAGTGCGCCACCCTCAGCTCGGACGATTGGTACACAGCGGCCGACTGCATCATCTCCACCGTTAACAAGCGGGTGCCGCTCTTCGTCGGCGCGACGACGCTGGGCGTGCACGAGACCGTCAAGCGATTGCGCTTCATCAAGGAGCGCGGCGCCGATGGAAGCATCCTGGGGCTGCCGATGTGGCAGGCCTTCACCGTGCCCATGGCCGTCGAGTACTACGCCACCATCTCGGAGGCGTTCCCGGACCTGGCGATCATGGTCTACGGCAACTCGCGGGCTTTCCGCTTCAGCTTCCCCATCCCGTTCTGGGCCCAGGTCTCCAAGCGAGCGCCGACGGTCATCACGACCAAGTTCTCCAACCCGGCGATGCACCTGGCCCTGGTCCACGTGACCGAGGGGCGTATCGCCTTCCTGCCGCACGTGGCGCAGGCCTACGTACAGGCCCGAGTCGACCTCGCCAGCACGCAGGCTTGCTGGTCGACCGATGCTTCGATGGGCCCGGCGCCCTCCATCGCCCAGATGGACGCGATCCTCGCCGAGGACTGGGAGAGGGCCCTCGCGATCCACGAGGACCTCGAGTACGCGATGCAGACGTTCTTCCCGGCCGGCGGCCTCGACGAGTTCGGCCACTACAACATTCAGCTGGAGAAGATTCGTTTCGACGCGGCCGGTTACATGAAGGCCGGGCCCATCCGCCCGCCCTACAACATCATCCCGGAAGCGCACGCAGAGGGCGCCAGGGAGTGCGGCAGGCGCTGGGCCAAGCTCCAGCAGAAGTACGCCGCACAGGTGGCCAGGGCGACAGCCTAGCAAGCTAGCGGTAAACGTACACGGCACGGCGGGCCTTGCGGGGCCTTCCTTGCCGTGATCTATTTTGCGGCGTTGAAGGCTCGCCGGAACGTCTTAGGCGTCCCTAAGCGTGCTTGAAGGCCACGATCTGCATACGCCAGCTACCGGAGCTGCTGGCAGATGCGGATGTAGAGAAGTTGCCGGTTGAAGTGACTATCCGATAGGCGCCAGCCGAGGACAGAGAGGAGCTGCCGCCGTTGAAGTCATTCGCTTCGGTAAATGAGCTTGACCAGCCGCTAAAGGTCGCGCTTGTGGTAATCCCCACGCCCACGATTATCAGGTCGCGTGAGCCCGTCGCAGTTACAGTCCCTGAAGACACCGAGCTTCCGAAACCAGTGTTAGAGGCTGTGCCGTCAAGCGGCGAGGAAGTCGCAACGTGATCGAATTCGTATATCTGCAGGTCCAGCCTGACGCTGCTGGAAACCGAAACCGTGACGGTCTTGGATTCGGAAGCGCCAGCCACCTTATAGAAGATCGCTTGCCCAGGGCTGCTGCTGCTTTCCTTGATGGCGGAGGTCCAGCCGGAAGGCGTGTTAATAGTCACGCTGCTCGCAGTGCCCACGATTGCAACCAGCAGGTTGCTCTGGCCTGGCGTCGAAGCAAACGTCGCTGAGACGGAGGTGCTATTCACGGTACCGTTGGCGGTCTGCACCAGTGAGATCGGTGGCACCTGGCCGCTGACCTGGTTGCTGTTGGCGCTCACCCAGCTCTGGTAGTAGGTCTGCAGCACGTAGAAGTAGGTTGTACCCACAGCGGCCGTCGTGTCTGAGTAGGTAACCGTTGTTCGAGGCGTGACCTGGGCGATCTGCGAGTAAGGTCCGCCGGATGCGGTGCCGCGCAGGATGTTGTAGCCGGTGGCAAACGTGCTGGTGGAAGCTGTCCAAGAAAGATTAATCGAGTTGTCCGTGACGGTCGCCGTCAAAGAAGTCGCCGGCTGTAGCGTGGCGGTGCTGAACGTATTCGAGCCGACCGAGACCGTGTTGGGCTTGAAGATTGCGAAGGCGTCCGGAATGGATGCGCATACCAGAAGGTATACGGCAACCACCAATGCCGCGCCGACCAACCTCAGGCTTGGGCGCAACCTAGACGTTCCGGCCTTGTCCTGGCGGCTCGATTCCATGGATTCCTACTACGCTGTCAGAGGCGGCGCCCTTCTTGCGCGGGCGTGTCAGGTCAGTTAGCTCACCCGCCAGCAAGACGAGAATCGGGAAGGCCAGCAGCGCGAGCTTGACCAGCGGCTTCTCCAGAACGTTAAGGACATAGCCAAGCTTCGGTATGTCCAGCGAGACCTTGCCGACAACGGCGCCCGCCGGCGTGAGGTCTGGGTCGGGTTCCACATTAACGTCGCCCTTGGTTTGGAAAAACGTCTCGCCGTTGACGACCTTGGTCGCGACAATGCGGTGGGTTGTGATGCCGCCCGCCGGATTGTGAAAGGTCGCCAGGTCGTTCTCCTGGTAAGACTCCACCGGCGCGGGTTTGATGATCACCGCATCGCCGGGGTGGATCACCGGCTGCATGCTACCGCCGGTCACAATCAGCGTCTTGTAACCCATGGCAGTGGGCACGACCGTGAATGCGAAGGTTAGGACGAGAAGCAACATTGACACGACCAACGCAAGGTTGACCGCTGTCCTGACCAGGGTCTTGTGGCGGCCACCCCTCCGCTTTGCTTGCGGTACCGGCGGTGTGCCAGTCTGCGGCGCCTCAACGCGTTCGCCTACGGGCCGTAGCGGGTGTGTTGTGGGACTAAGAGCGATTCTGTAGACGACCACAAACAGGCCGGCGACTAAAGCAAGCCTAGCGAGTGGCCCGAAAGATCGGACCACTCGCCGCGGCGTGCGCCGGGGTTGAGTCTTACCCCTGGTATCGCTTACCGGCATCTTGTCAGCACATCCTGGGATACTTCAGGCTGATCCCTTCAGCTCTAGTTGTTGGCTGTCTGCTCGGCGCTGAAGTCGAGAGTCGCCGTCGTGCTCAGGCTCTGGAAGCTGTTGCCAGAGCTAAGCGGCAGCGACACCTGGATGCAGAGCACCTCGCTGGCCGACGCGTTCAGCGTGCGGTCGCCGGTGTTGGCACCCTGGGTCGGATCGCCGATGACGTTTGTGCCAGCAACCGTGCCAAGCACGGCGGGGCCGTAGACGACTGTGCCGTCCGTGCCGAAGCCGGCGCTGCTGCAAGTCGTTACGCCCGTCTTGATCGTCATGGAGAGCTGTCCCGCCAGAGTGTTCTCTGTGGTCGTGCTCTTGACGGCGTAGCGCATCTGCAGCGTTCCACCGTTGGTGACGGTGATCGGCGCGGTGACCTTGTCGCCGGGCGCCATGCCGCTGCTGAAGCTAACGACGGCGCTTGTCGGCGAAGTCGAGATGTTAACCGATCCCGTACTAAAGGTGTTGGCGCCGACATTGGAGTTCGACGTAAAGACGGCTCCAGTGAACGCCGGAATGATCGCGACAACTGACATCCCCAAGAGCAGCCCCGCGATCAAAAGTCGCGAGAAGCTGGCTCCAGGAATAGCAGCTGTAATCCCTTTGAACAGTCCCATTATGGCTGACCTCCTGTTACCCTTTCCAATTGCTGAGACGTTGGAAGAAATACTTTGTTACGGTTTTGATATTCACCCGTTCTTAATCAAAGAGTGAGAAGGGTGTTCCGTTCCTTCATCTCGCACACTCAGTATCGCGGGCGAAAGTGACCACGCAGGTGAACGGGAAACAGGCTACGGTCAATAGTTGGTGAACAGGGACTTATTCGAGCTTTCGATGCTCCGACCGGTCTCCGACCGAGCCTGAACGCAGCGATCGCCCGTGGGGTAAGCGCGAGGGCGGTTAGCCCTCGATTGGGGTGTAGTTGCGGCCGTCGAACTGGTAGCGCTGGTAGTCGTACTTCTCCAGGATGACGTTCTTGGGACGGAACGCCTGCGCCTTCGGGTACTGCTCCCGGCGCGCCAGCAGAATGTCCCAGTGCTTGACCAGCAGGTCCGGGCTCTCCCAGAGCTCGACCAGGATCAGCTTGCTGGGATCCTCGATGCTGCGGGTGACGTCGAAGCGCAGGCAGCCCTCGTCGGCGCGACCGGCCAGCATGAAGTTGGTGAACTCCTGGATGAATTCGTCGGTAAGCGGTTCGTCATACTCCATCGAGACGATAAGTCGCAGACCGGCCATGGATTCCTCCCTTTGTGCAATGGTTTGCCCGAATTATACGAGCCTCTCGGGTATAAGGGCGGCCCTATAATGAGGGGGTGCTCGAGGAATACCGCAAGAAGCGCGACTTCTCGCAGACGTCCGAGCCGCCACCGCATGACGGCAGCGGCGTCAGCGGGCCGTTGACCTTCGTCACCCAGAAGCACGACGCCAGCCGTCTCCACTACGACTTCCGCCTCGAGTTCGATGGCGTCCTCAAGTCCTGGTCCGTGCCCAAGGGGCCATCGCTCAACCCCACCGACAAGCGACTCGCCGTCATGGTGGAGGACCACCCTCTTGACTACGCCAGCTTCGAGGGCATCATCCCCAAGGGCTCCTACGGCGCCGGTGAGGTCATTGTCTGGGACCGCGGCGCCTACTCGCCGGACGAGGACGGCAGGCTCTCCTGGGACGATCGCGAGGAGGCGAGCCGCCGCATGCGAGATGGCCTCAAGGCGGGCAAGCTCTCCTTCACCCTGCGCGGCCACAAGCTGCAGGGGTCGTGGACGCTGGTCAAGATCGCTCGCGGCGAGAAGGAATGGCTGCTGATCAAGCACCGCGACGAGTTCGTCGACACCGTCCGTGACGTCACGGAGGACGATCGTTCCGTCGACTCCGGCCTTACCATCGAGGACCTGAAAGCGGGCGCCCGGCCGAAGCCGCGCCGCGAGGAACGGCTGGAGGACTTGCCGGGCGCCCTCAAAACGCCGTTCCCGCGCTCGCTGCAGCCGATGCTGTCGACGCTGGTCGAGAAGCCGTTCTCGCACCCTGCCTGGCTGTTCGAGCCGAAGCTGGACGGCATCCGCGCCCTCGCTTTCATCGATCGCTCTGCCGGCGAGGCCAAGGTGCGCTTGCAGAGCCGCCGCGGCCTCGATAGCACAGCCCAGTACCCGGAGCTTGGCCCCGATCTGGCGACACAGCCGGGCCGGCAGCTGATGCTGGACGGCGAGATCGTGGCGCTGGACGCGCGCGGCGTGCCTAGCTTCGAAGTGCTGCAACAGCGCATGAACCTGACCCGCCCGGCGGACATCAAGCGCATGATGGGCGAGATCGGGGTCATCTACTACGTCTTTGATCTGCTCTACCTGGACGGCTTCGACCTGACCAGCGCGACGGTTGAGCGCCGCAAGGAGCTGCTGGCCCGCCATCTACTGCCCTCCGCGCGCGTGCGCCTCGTCGATCCCTTCGACGTCGACGGCGAGACCGCCTACCGCGTTGCCATCGAGCACGGGCTGGAGGGGCTGATCGCCAAGAAGCGGGACAGCGTCTACGAGGCCGGCCGGCGCTCCCGCAACTGGCTCAAGGTGAAGGGCGTGACCACGGAGGACTTCGTGGTCGGCGGCCTCACCAAAGGTCGGGGAACCCGCGCCGGCAGCTTCGGCAGCCTGCTTCTCGGCTACTACAATGAGGAGCACCGGCTGGTCTACTGCGGGCATGTCGGCAGCGGCTTCAACGACCGCACCCTGGCGGACATGAAGGCCCGACTAGAGAATCTGGCCACCGATAAGTCGCCGTTCGACGTGCCGCCACTTAAGGCGGAGGCGCGCGACGCCAGCTGGGTGAAGCCGGAGCTAGTCGTCGAGGTGAAGTTCGCGCAATGGACTTCGGACGGACGGCTGCGCGCGCCCGTCTTCGTTTCGCTGCGAACGGACAAGCCGACCGGAGAGGCGCAGGCGCCACAGGCGGTGCCGCCACCGGCGGCCACCGCCGATCCGCTGCCGGCGCAACGGTCGGCGCCGGTGGCAGACGGCCAGGCCGTGCTTGACCAGTTGGACAACAAGCGCGCCGATCTGACCATCGAGGCCGAAGGGCAGAAGATCCGACTGACCAACCTCAACAAGGAATTCTGGCCCGCCACCGCTGAGCACCCACCGCTGACCAAGCGCGACCTCATCGCCTACTTCGCCAAGGTCAGCGGCTACTTGCTGCCGCACGTCAAGGACCGGCCGCTCACCCTCACCCGCTATCCCAACGGCATCGACGGCCAGCACTTCTTCCAGAAGCACTGGGAGAGCGAAAAACCGCCGTTTCTGGAGACGGTCTGGCTCTACTCGTCGCATAACGAGGGCGACGGCGAGTACCTCATGATCAACAACCTGCCGACGCTTATCTGGCTCGGCCAGCTGGCCGACCTGGAGCTACACACCTGGTATTCGCGGGTCAGCCAGGCGCCTGAGAACTACGGCCTGCCGGAGACGTATGCCGGCTCCGAGGAGAACATCGATCGCTCGCTGCTCAACTACCCCGACTTCATGGTGTTCGACCTCGATCCCTATATCTACGCAGGCCACGAGAAGGACCGGGAGGAGCCGCAACTCAACCGGGCCGCCTTCGTCAAGACCTGCGAGATCGCCGCCGACCTCAAGGTGGTGCTCGATCAGCTGGGAATGTCGGCCTTCCTCAAGACCACCGGCAAGACGGGCCTGCACATCTACTGCCCCATCCTGCGCCAGCTGACCTACGACACCGTCCGCTCCCTGGCGGAGACCATCTGCACCTTCGTCCTGCGCCAGAAGCCGAAGGAAGTGACGATGGAATGGTCCGTGTCCAAACGGCGAGGCAAGGTGTTCCTCGATCACAACCAGAACGTACGCGGCAAGACGCTGGCCTCGATCTATTCGCCACGGCCGTCGCCGGAGGCGGCCGTCTCCATGCCGTTGCGCTGGAACGAGTTAGGTAAGGTCTACCCCACCGACTTCACCATCCTCACGGCGCCTCAGCGGCTGGCCGAGCTGGGAGACCTCTGGTCCGGCATCCTCGACGCCAAGCAGGACGTGCACCGCCTGCTAGAGTTGGCCGGAGAGGCTGAGCGGGCTTGACGGCTCGCATCTACCTAGGGACGTCGTCCTGGGCCGACGAGGGACTAGTCAAGAGCGGCTTCTATCCATCGGAGCTGCGCGACACTGCCGAGCGCCTGGCCTTCTTTGCCAAGCATTTCGACCTCGCCGAGATCGACAGTACTTACTACGCGCTGCCCTCGCGCAAGAACTTCGAGCGCTGGGCGGCCGCCGTGCCGGACGGCTTCCGCTTCGCGGTCAAGGCGATGGCGCTGTTCACCCAACACCCGACCCGGATGAGCGCCATACCGGCCAGCTTTCGCGAGCGCCTGCCCGCGGAGATCGCCAAGAGGGCGCGGGTTTACTACAAGGATGTACCGCAAGAGGTCCGCGCCGAGCTCTGGGCGATCTTCCTGCGCGCCGTTGACCTGCTGCGCGAGGCGGGCAAGCTGGCAGCCGTCCTCATGGACTTCCCGCCCTGGTTCGTGCCCAGCACAGCCAATCGAGCGCTCCTCGCGGAGACGCGCGAGTTCCTGGCCGGCTACCCGGTGATCGTCGAGTTCCGCAACCGTCTCTGGCTGGAGGACGACGCCTCGGCGAAAGCGACCTTCGACTGCCTGCGAGAGTTCGGCTACGGCTTCTGCGCCGTCGACGAGCCGCCTGGCCTCGCCTCCAGCATGCCGCCAATCGCCAAGGCGACGGCAGCGATCGGTTCGGTGCGCTTTCGCGGCCGCAACGCCGCGAATTGGGAGCGCAAGGGCGCCAGCATGGAGGAACGGCTGGACTGGACGTACAGCCGCGAGGAGTTGGAGGAGTGGCTGCCGCGCATCGAGCGGCTGGCGGCCGCCACTGAGCAGCTGTTCCTGGTCTTCAACACCAAGGCCGGCGGCCAGAGTGTCAGCAACGCCAGGCTGATGCAGGAGCTGCTTGGCGTCTCAGTACGAGCAGAGCGCTAGCCCCAACGCCTTGCGCTCGCAGTGCCAGCCCCAGCGCCCGGCTGGCGGAGCTAGCCCCAACGATAAACGTTCTCGGCGTCCGAGAAGTAGAGGGCGCCGTCCGGTCCCGTAACCACGTCCAACACGCAGCTCTGCTCGCCGGTGATCGGCTCGACACTGCCGCGCTTGCCGACTCGCAGCTCATCGAGCTGCTGGCGCGGGATGCGGCTGAGCTTGCCCACGTTGTAGCTGCAGAAGAAGGCATCGCCGGTGTAAGGCAGCTTATCGCCGCTGTAGAACGTGATGCCGGTCGGGGCGATGGAGCGCGAGCCGGTGCTGTAGATCGGCGAGATATAGCGAGCGTCGCTGCTGGTGCCGGTGACGGTAGGCCAGCCGTAGTTGCCGCCCCGCCGGATGATGTTGATCTCATCGGAGCTGGTCGGCCCGTTCTCGGTCGCCAGGAGGTCGCCGGTGACCGGATCGAAGGCCAAGCCGAACGGGTTGCGCAGGCCGTAAGCGAAGACCGGCGAGCCGGGGAAGGGATTATCGGATGGGACGGAGCCGTCCGGGTTAACGCGCAGGATCTTGCCGCTCAAGCGGCTGAGGTCCTGCGCGGTGTCCTGCGACTGCGTATCGCCCAGGGAGACGTAGAGCTTGCCCTCTGGCCCAAACGCCAGGCGGCCGCCGTTGTGGCAGCAGCCGGGACCGATCGGCAGGTTGTCGAGGATCGTCGTCTGGTTGGTGCCGCGGCCATCGGAATCGGTGAAACGCACCACGCGCTGCTTCTGGGGTGAGCCGTCGCTGTTGGGCACCGAGTAGAAGACGTAGACGAAGTGGTTGGATTCGAACTGCGGGTCCAACGCTAACCCCAGCAGGCCATGCTCGTCGTAGCCTGGCTGTCGCACGACTGTCAGCGTGGCGAAGGGCTGGGCCTGCAGCCGGCCGTCTTGCACCACGCGGATGTTGCCGCCCAGCTCGTTGTAGAAGAGCCGCCCATCAGGCGCGAACGCCAGGTCAACCGGGAAAGCAGCGCCTTTGACGAAGGTCGTGACGACGGGCTGGCCCAGCATCGAGGTGGAGCTGGCGGGAGCCGGGTTGCCGCTGCCAGAACAGGCCATGGCGGCCACTGTGAGCGCCAGCAGAGCAGCCAAAAGCGCGCCAGGGAGCCTCATATAGGTTTAACGCTGCAAGGTACGTCTCAGATTTAGATTGACCCTCCAGCGGCCGATACGCTAACATTGCCCCTGCCACTGACTCCGCGCGTGGTGGGCGTCGCCTAGCGGTTAAGGCGCCAGGTTGTGGCCCTGGAGATCGTGGGTTCGAATCCCACCGTCCACCCCATCTTTTTCCCCAACAGACCTTACCCCTGCAGCTGCGTGATGAAGATCGTGGCCAGGCCCAGGTAGATCAGGAACCCCATCAGGTCAGTCAGCATCGTATCGAAGACGCCGGCGATGGTGGCCGGATCGAAGCCGAGGCGGCGCAGGGTCATTGGAATCAGAACGCCGGCTGTCGCGGCGACCAGCATGTTGCAGAACAGTGATAACCCAGCGACGAATCCCAGAGTCGGGTTGTCTTTCCAGAGCCAGGCGATAATTCCCAGCGCAGTCCCAAAGATAGTGCCTTTGATGGCGCCCAGCGCCCACTCCTTGCTCAACACCCGCAGGAGATCGCCCACCGACACCTCGCCGAGCGCCATGGAGCGGACGACGATAGTCGCCGTCTGAATGCCGGCGTTGCCGGCCTGGCCGGCGATCATCGGCATGAAGATGGCGAGAGCAGCCACTTTCTCCAGGGTGCCTTCGAAGAGCGTGATGACGGCCGCGCCAGCGAAGGCCCAGAGCATGTTGAAGCTAAGCCAGGGTATCCGTCGCATAACCGACTCGCGCAGCGGGCTGAACACCCACTCCTGCACGCCGACGCCGGCCATTCGGTACATGTCCTCCGTCGCCTCTTCCGAGAGCACGTCGATGATGTCGTCGGCGGTGATGATGCCCTGGAGCACCCCCTCCGAATCGACGACGGGCAGCGCTCGCAGTCGGTAGCGCTGCAGGATACGGGCGGCCTCCTCCCGGTCCGTCCCCGGCTCCACCGAAATGATGTCGCGCACCATGATCTCGTCGATGGTTGTATCGGGGTCGGCGACGACCAGGTCGCGCAGGTTGACGACGCCCTCCAGGTGGTTCGTCGAGTCGAGAACGTAGAGGTAGGAGGCCTCTTCCGTGAATGGCTTGCGCAGGCGCAGGTAGGTGACGGCTTGCTGGACGGTCATGTCCTTGTGCAGGGCCACGTAGCCCCGGGTCATGATGCCGCCGGCACTCTCCTCCTCGTGCTCCAGGAGCGGCGTCACTTGAGCGGCTGTCGTCATGTTGGCCAGCACCCTGGCGGCCTCCGCCGGTGGCAACTGCTGCAGGACGTCGGCGGCCTCGTCGTTGTCCATGCGGTCCAGGACACGCGCCAACGATGCACGTGGCATGCGTTGGATGATCTCCTGCCGCTGGTCCTCGTCCAGGTGCTGCAACAACTGCGCTAGGCCGTCCGCCGAAAGCAGCGCCAGCAAGCCTTCGCGCTTCTCCGGATCGAGGTTGTCGTAGAGGTCCGCCTGGTCCGCCGGATGGATCGAGGCGATCATCTCCACGGCCGCATCGACGGCGTGGCCGTCAAGCAACTCTGAGAGCTGATCGGCGAGGGTGGTGATGTCGGATTCAGTCGTCATGGCAGATTCAAATGCTCGTCAAAAGCTTTTACAGCATAGTCGAAAGTGCGTTAACAAAGCGACCGCAAATTGTTCGCCGCCGGGGGCCCGTGCTACACTTTTCGATGGCGCCCGGCGGGCTTGGAGGCCCCCGTAGCTCAATTGGATAGAGCGCCTGGCTTCGGACCAGGAGGTTGTGGGTTCGAGTCCTACCGGGGGCGCCAGAGCACCCCTCAGCCCCTTTCTCGGCCGCTTTTTCCCGACGTTTCGCCGAATGCTATCATTGCGTCAGGTGAACTGACGTGATCCTTGTCTATCTGGACCTGCTGCAGGAGAACTTCCTAGCCTTCCTGGTATTCTTCGGTGCCGTCTCGACGGCGCTGGTGGCGGGCCTCTCCTTCCACGAGTTCTCGCATGCGCTCGTAGCCGACTCGCTGGGCGACGGCCTGCCGCGACGCCTAGGGCGTGTGTCGCTTAACCCGCTGCACCACCTGGACCCAGCCGGCACGCTGCTCCTGTTCCTGGTTGGCTTTGGCTGGGGCAAGCCGGTGCCGGTGAACGCGAACGCATTGAAGAACGGCCCACGGCCGGGCATGGCGATGGTCGCCAGCGCTGGGCCGCTATCCAACTTCCTGATGGCGGCGCTGGCCGGCCTGCCGCTGAAGCTGGATCTGGTGCCCTGGCTGCCCGCTTTCGATCCGCGCGCTATCGATCGGTTCCTGGTCGGCGGCTGGTCGGCGGACCAGTACGTCGGCCTCTTCCTGAGCACACTGGTGCTGGTCAACATCATCCTGGGCGTCTTCAACCTGATCCCCCTCTTCCCGCTCGATGGGCACCAGGTGGTGCCGGCGTTCCTTACGGCCTCGGCCGCCCGCGAATACGCACGCTTCCAGGCACGGTACGGCATCCCGATACTGATTCTGCTGGTCGCGATGCCGTTCCTGACCGGCGGCCGTTTCGGGATCCTCTTCGAGATCATGCGACCCTTCATCAACTTCCTGGCGCGCTTGTTCGCCGGGATCGATGGCAATGTCTTTGGCTAGGCCGCTCTACCGGACGCGGCAGTTCCTCGGCGCGCTCCGGCCCCGCGTTTCGGCGGCCGAGCTGGAGGATGCCAAGCGCTTTCTGGGCCCACAGTTGTTCGCGCTCTTCAGCAGCATGATGCTGCGCGACCAGCGCCACTCGCTCGACGTCTTCCGGCTACTGGATGACCAGGGCTGCCATGACAACGACGTCCTGGCAGCGGCGCTCCTGCACGATGTCGGCAAGGGGCGAGTCCGGCTCTGGGAGCGCGTAGTCTACGTCCTGGCGGGCGCACTGGCCCGCCCGCTGCAGAGCCGCCTGGGCAATGGCGCTAAGCGACTGCGCGACCACGCCGCCATCGGGGCGGTTCAGGTAGCCGCTGCCGGTGCCTCGCCGCAGCTGGTGCGGCTGGTCGCTGAGCATGAAGACCGCCAGTTATCGCCGTCCGACGCGCCGCTTCGCCTTCTGCGGTCCGCGGACGACTCTTGCTGAGGTGGTGGTGATGAGCCAGCGCGAGACGAGGCCGCGCATCTGCATTATTGGCCTGGGCCTGATCGGCGGCTCGCTGGGGCTCGCCATTCGGGCCGCCAAAGCGAAGGATATCGAGGTCGTTGGCTATGACCGCGAGCCGACCAACGAGGAGCGCGCCCGCCGGCTGGGCGCCATCGATCACGGCGTGCGCGACCTTGCGGACGGAGTTTCGGGGGCAAGCATTGTCATCCTGGCGACGCCCATCCAGGCCATGCGCGAGGTCCTCATCGAAATCGCGCCCCTGCTCCCGGCCGGCAGCATTGTCACGGACGTGGCGAGCACAAAGACCCCTGTCCTGCGCTGGGCGGAGGAGCACCTGCCGGCCGGAGTCAGTTTTGTCGGCGGCCACCCGATGGCCGGCAAGGAGACGCAGGGAATCGCCAACGCAGAAGCCGGCCTCTTCCGCGATAAAGTGTACTGCCTCTGCCCTGCGACCGAGGCGACCGAGGCGAGCATCGGCGTGGTGCAATCGCTGGTGCGGCTCGTAGGCGCACGCAGCCTGTTCATCGATCCGCAGGAGCACGACCAGTACGTGGCCGCCGTCAGCCACCTGCCGCTGATGCTATCGGTGGCGCTTTTCGAGATGCTCTGCGAGAGCACTGGCTGGCAGGAGATAGCGCTGCTCGCTGCTAGCGGCTTCCGAGATACCACCCGGTTGGCCTCCGGCGATGCGCAGATGAGCTACGACATCGCCGTCACCAATCGTGAGGCGCTCCTGGGCTGGCTGGACCGCTACCTGGCGCAGCTGGCGAGCCTGCGCCAGGCCATCGCCGACGCCGACCCGCAACTCCTGGAGCGCTTTGCCCGCATCAAGCTGAAGCGCGATACGTTCATCGAGTCGCCCGCCGGACGTCCCGACATTCGAGCCGCAGGAGTCCCAGCCGAAGGCGAGCTTGAGCAGTCGCTTATTGCTCTGCTGGCCGGCCGCTCGGCGGCGGAGCGACTCACCCGCAACCCGCGAGAGCAACGCTCCTGAGGCCATGAACTCCGTCGTCAAGCAGGCGAAGCGCCTCCGCGGTAGCATCGAAGTCCCCGGCGACAAGTCGATATCGCACCGCGCGGCGATGCTCAACGCCATCGCCGGGGGCAGCGCCACGATTGAGAATTTCCAGCAGGGCGAAGACTGTCAGGCCACGCTCAATTGCTTCGGCCGGCTGAGGGTCAACTGGGAGCGCCTTGCCGAAAATGTCTTGCGGATCGATGGGGTTGGCCTGCACGGCCTGCGCGAGCCGAGCGACGCTTTAGACTGCGCCAACTCCGGCACCACCATGCGGCTGCTGGCCGGATTGCTGGCGGCGCAGCCATTCGCCGCGACCATCACAGGCGACGAATCGCTGCGCTCGCGGCCGATGGGCCGTATCATCGAGCCGCTGCGGCTGATGGGCGCCGAAATCAGCGGCCGGGACGACAACTACGCTCCGCTCCGAGTGCAGGGACGGCCACTTAAGGGCGTCGCCTACCGGACGCCGGTCGCGTCGGCGCAGGTCAAGTCGTCGATCCTGTTGGCAGGGCTCTACGCTGAGGGCGAGACGACCGTGACGGAGCCCACCACCTCGCGCGATCACACCGAGCGTATGCTGACCGCCATGGGCGCCGACATCAGGGGCGAAGGCACGTCGGTCCGTGTGCGGCCGGCGCGCCAGCTCCAAGCGCTCTCCTTGCGCGTCCCGGGGGACATCTCCGCGGCCGCCTATTGGCTGGTGGCGGCCTGCATTCACCCGGACGCCGAGGTATACCTGCCCGCTGTCGGAGTCAACCCGACCCGCACCGGCATCCTGGAGGCGCTGCGGGCCATGGGCGCAGACATTGAGGTGACGAATGAGCGGTCGCTGGGCAGCGAGCCGGTCGCTGACCTGACCGCGCGCTCGTCGCAACTGCGCGGCATCATGCTAGCGGGCGACATTATCCCGCGCCTCATCGATGAGATACCTCTGCTGGCCCTGGTGGCCGCTTGTGCGGACGGCGAGACGCAGATCCGCGACGCCGCCGAGCTCCGGGTCAAGGAATCGGATCGCATCCGGACAACTGCGCAGGAACTGCGCTCTCTGGGCGCAGAAGTGGAGGAGCTGGAAGATGGCTTGCGCATCCAGGGACCCTCGCCGCTCTTTGGCGCTGAGGTACAGAGCCATGGCGATCACCGTCTGGCGATGACGTTGGCAGTTGCGGGCCTGGCGGCGCAGGGAGCGACAAATATTGGTAATTCTCACGTGGTTGCTGTATCATATTCTCAGTTTTGGCATGACCTACAGGCAATAGCTGGGGCTAATGACTGACTTGTGGAGCGTAAGGGAAGTGACTCGTTATGGGTACGGAACTCGTCCACGTCGGCTTCGGCAACTTCGTCGCTGCCAACCGCATCGTCGCGGCCATCCTTCCGAACTCGGCCCCCATCCAGCGCCTCGTGCGTGACAGCAAGAAGAAGGGTATCATCAAGGACATCACGCAGGGGCGCCGCACCAAGGCCGTGCTCCTCATGGACGATGGCTCGCTGATTCTTGCAGCCATCACCCCGGAGGCCATCGCCGGTCGCGTGCGCGGCCTGCGCAACGAAGGCCCTCTGCGCAGCGACGGAGAATAAGACCGCAAAAGTTGCCGAACCCCCTCCTCGTGGTCATCACCGGCCCCTCCGGCGTGGGCAAGACCACCGTCACTGAGCGCCTCAAAGAGGGTGACCAGCAGCGGCAGACTCACGGCTTCGATCCCAGATTCCACATTGCAGTCACGGCCACCACCCGGCCGCCCCGCCCGCGCGAGATCGACAGCGTCGACTACTATTTCGTCTCCTCTGAGCGCTTCCGCGAGATGCTGGAATCCGGCGAGTTGCTGGAGCACGCCGAGGTCTACGGCAACCTCTACGGCGTCCCCAAGGAGCCGCTGCGACAGGCCCTGGCTGAGGGCCATACCGTCATTGTCCGTACCGATGTCCAGGGCGCCCGCTACATCAAATCCGTCTACCCGCAGACCGTGACCATCTTCCTGGCGCCGCCGACCTGGGAAGAGCTGGAACGCCGCTTGCGTGGCCGCGCCAGCGATGGCGAAGAGCAAGTGACACGCCGCTTGCAGACGGCGCTCGATGAGATCGCCACCGCCAGCGAGTTCGACCACGTCGTCGTCAACGAGACGGTTGAGGACACCGCCAAGCGCATCGAGCAGATCATCGAGAAGGAACGCCTGCGCGAGCGACCGCTACTGGAACTCTAGTGCCGCAAATGCCTTTTGCCGCCAGCAGACGTTATAATGTACGAAGCATCACGTCCGGCGAAGGGCGGGGAGGTATTGAGAATCCAGTGAGTAAGAGTAAGCCGAGGACCATCGCCGAACTGCGCGCTTCCGGATACCGCCACCAGACGGTCCGCGAAGAGATGCGCAAGAATTTGATCCAGAAAATACGCGCGGGGGAGGAACTCTTCCCGGGGATCGTGGGCTATGAGGACTCCGTCATCCCGCAGCTTGAGAATGCCATCCTCTCCGGCCAAGACCTCATCCTCCTGGGTGAGCGCGGACAGGCCAAGTCCCGCCTCACCCGCAGTCTGGTGAACCTGCTGGACGAAGAGATCCCGATCATCGCCGGCAGCGAGATCAACGACGACCCCTACCACCCGATCAGCCGCTACTCTGTCGACCTCATCGAGCAGCAGGGCGACGACACTGAGATCGAGTGGGTGGACCGTGACCGCCGTTACGGCGAGAAGCTGGCGACGCCGGACATCACCATCGCCGACATCATCGGCGAGGTCGACCCGATCAAGGTCGCCGAGGGACGTTACCTCTCGGACGAGTTGACGATCCACTATGGCCTGGTGCCTCGGCACAACCGCGGCGTCTTCTGCATCAACGAGCTGCCTGACCTGGCTGAGCGCATCCAGGTGGGCCTCCTCAACATCATGGAGGAGCGCGATATCCAGATCCGTGGCTATCGTGTGCGGTTGCCACTGGACATCTTCATCGTCGCGTCCGCCAACCCGGAGGACTACACCAATCGCGGACGCATCATTACGCCGCTCAAGGACCGCTACGGTGCGCAGATTCGCACCCACTACCCGCGCAGCGTGGAGTCCGAGATCGCAATCATGGAGCAGGAGAGTTCCCGCTTCGGCAGCGACGAATACTCCGTTGAGGTGCCGGCCTACATGAAGGAGATCGTCGCGGAGATCACCCGCTCAGCGCGACGCAGCCCGGACATCAACCAGCGCTCCGGCGTCTCCGTCCGCGCCTCGATCAGCAACTATGAGTCGCTGCTGGCCAACGCCATGCGCCGCTCCATCCGCCTGGGCGAGAACGAGGTGGTGCCGCGCATCAGCGATCTGCCCTACGTCCTCCCGTCCTTCAGCGGCAAGCTGGAGTTCGAGACCCTGGACGATGGGCGGGAGGAGCAGATCATTGACAGGCTGATTCAGAGCGCCGTCCTGGCCGTCTTCAACCGTTACTTCACCCTGAACGAGCTCGAATCGATCGTTACGCACTTCAAGAGCGGCCATGCCGTCGAAGTCGCCGACTCGCAGCCGTCGTCAGACTACATGGCACTGGCGGACGGCATCGAGGGCATGACGGACGCCCTCAAGAAGCTGGAATGCGCCGAGAGCGGCCCCCTGGTGGCCTCTGCCACGGAGTTCATCCTGGAAGGCCTGCACCTCAACAAGCGCCTGAACAAGGATCGCGTCGCCGGATCGACCTACTACCGGGGCTAGTGTCGGCGCGGCCAGACTGAAGGGCTGGTATGGTACGGTTCCGCTACTCTGACTGGGATGGCACCCAGGACTTTCCGCCGCTGGATGCGGAGGAGCTGCTGGAGGCCGTCACCGACGACCTCATGAACTTTGGGGACCTGCAGCAGGCCCTGCGCAATCTCATGCAGCGGGGCTATCGCAACCCCATGGGTCAGCGTATGCAAGGACTGCGCGACCTCATGCAACAGCTGCGGCAGAATCGCCGCCAGACGCTGGATCGCTACGACCTCAGCTCCGCCTTCGACGACATCAAGAAGAAGCTGGACGAAATCCTGGACCTGGAGCGCGGCACACTGGAGAGCCGGCTGGCCGATGCCGATCGCCAGCTCTCCGGCGGCGAGAACCCACTACAGGCCTTCGAGGACGCCTGGAACACGCCTGACCAGCCGGCCGATGGCCAGCAGGGCCAGAACGGCGAAGAGGGCGAATCCGGGCAGCCGGGGCAATCGCCAGAAGGACAGCAGGGCGGTCAGCGCTCGCAGTCCGGACAGCCCTCGCAGAGCGGCCAGCCATCCCAGTCGGGACAGCCCTCGCAGAGCGGCCAGCCATCGGAGCAACAGCAGCTGGCTCAGATGCTGAAGAACATCGCCGGTAAAAAGCAGGACTTCCTCAACAACCTGCCGCCGGACGTCGGCGGGCAGGTCAAGGAGCTGCAGAACTACGAGTTCGTGGACCCGGAGGCCGCGGCCCGCTTTCAGGAACTGATGGAAAGCCTGAAGCAGGCAATGATGGATACCTTCTTCAAGGATATGCACCAGCAGATCTCCGACATGTCGCCGGAGCAGATGCAGCGCATGAAGGAGATGCTGCGCGACCTCAACCAGATGCTCTCCGAGAAAATGGCCGGCGGCCAGCCGGACTTCCAGGGGTTCATGGACAAGTACGGCGACATGTTCGGCGATAATCCCCCGCAAAGCCTGGAAGAGCTGATGGAGCAGATGCAGCAGCAGATGGCCGCTATGCAGAGCCTGCTGGACAGCCTGCCGGCGGACATGCGCCGCCAGCTGCAGGACCTGCTGATGGAGAAGATCGGCGACGCCGACCTGCAGCGAGAGCTCCAGGAGCTGGCGATCAACATGGAGATCCTGGCGCCCGCGCAGGATAGCCAGAACAGCTATCCCTTCCGCGGTGACGAGGAGTTAGACCTGCAGCAGGCGATGCACCTGATGGACCAGCTGCAAGACATCGATAGCCTGGAAAAGCAGCTGGAGCAAACCCAGTACGGCGGCAGCCTGGACGACATCGACGCCGAGAAGCTACGCGAAATCCTCGGTGACGAGGCCTACGAGACGCTGAAGCAGCTCAAGGAGTTCCTGAAGATCCTGGAAGACTCCGGCTACATCCGCCGCAAGGAAGGCGGCTACGAGCTGACGCCTCGGGGCGTGCGCAAAATCGGCCAGAAGGCGCTAGGCGAGATCTACGCCCAGCTCAAGAAATCGCAATACGGCAAGCACCAGACGCCGGAGCGTGGCGCCGGCGGCGAGCGCGCCGACGACACGAAGCTCTACGAGTTCGGCGACCAGTTCCACCTGCACATGGGCCAAACGACGATGAACTCGATCATCCGTGAAGGCCCGCAAGTGCCGCTGCGGCTGCAGGAGAAGGACTTCGAGGTCTATCGCACGGAGCTGCTAACCACAACAGCGACAGTCATGATGCTGGACCTTTCCTGGTCAATGGCGCTGCGCGGCAGCTTCCAGGCCGCCAAGAAGGTCGCTCTCGCCCTCAACAACCTGATCCGCACCCAGTTCCCCAAGGACGCGCTCTACATCCTCGGCTTCTCAGCCTACGCGCGAGAGCTGAAGGCAGAGGAGCTGCCCTACGTGCGCTGGGACGAATCGGTGCTGGGCACCAACATGCACCACGCGCTCATGCTGGCACAGAGTCTGCTCTCCAAGCACAAGTCCGGCACCAAGCAGATCATCATGATCTCAGACGGCGAACCGACAGCACACCTTGAGCACGGCCGCTCCTTCTTCTCCTACCCGCCGAGCCCCATCACGATCCGGGAGACGCTCAAGGAAGTCCAGCGCTGCACCAAGAAGGACATCACCATCAACACCTTCATGCTGGACCGCAACTACTACCTGAAGGAGTTCGTCAACCAGATCGCCAAGATTAACAAGGGCCGCGTCTTTTACACCACCCCTGACCGCCTGGGGCAATACATCCTGGTCGATTATGTCGACCAAAAGCGCAAGCGCGTCAACGCCGCCTAGCGTCTTGGCTACGCGACGCCGTAACGCTGACCACAGCGGCGTCTATCGCCTGCTCACCGTTGCCGGCTCGATTATCTTCGTCTTCGTCTTCGGCTGCGCGGGCTACATGATCATTGAGGGCTGGAGCCTCCTCGATGCCGCCTACATGACCTCGACGACAATCACCACCGTCGGCTTCCGAGAGGTGCAGCCGCTAAGCGATGCCGGACGCATCTTCACTATGGTCCTCATTCTGGGCGGCGTCAGCGTTTTCTTCTACGGCTTTGTCAATATCGTCGCCTTTGTGGTAGAAGGTGAGTTGGGCAACCTCCTGGGTACCAAACGAATGCGCGGCAAAATCGAAAGTCTGCAAGACCACTTCATCCTTTGCGGCTTCGGGCGCGTTGGGCAAGAGATTGCCAGGGAGCTAGACGAGCGCCGCGCTCCCTTCGTGGTCATCGACGCTGACCCCGATGCCATCGAGCACGCCCGTGGCGAAGGCTACCTGGCAGTGGAGGGCGACGCCACGAACGATGAAACTCTGGTTGCGGCGGGCCTGGAGCGTGCGCGATGTCTGCTGGCCGCCGCCGATTCCGATGCCGGCAACACCTTTATGGTGCTGGCAGCCAGGGGCTTGCGCCCGGACATCTTCGTAGTGACCAGGGCATCCCTGCCTGACAGTGAGCCCCGTATGATCCAGGCCGGCGCCGGGCGCGTCATCTCCCCTTATCTGATGGCCGGCCGCCACATGGCACTCTCCGCCCTGCAGCCGATGCTTGTCGATTTCGTGGACGCGTTGGAGACGCGAAAGGGCGATCAACTGCTTGCCGAGATCGAGATCAAGCCGGACCACAGCGACACCCATCGCATAGCGGACATCGTCAACGAAAAGTCCTCCATTACGGTGCTGGCATTGCAGAAGGCGACCGGCGAGACCATTGTCGGTCCACGACTGGATACGGCCGTAACCGGCGGCGATTGGTTGATCGTCCTGGCCGGTGAGGCAGACCTGGCGGACATCTCAGAGGCACATGCCCGGCCCGGTGCCTCGCGCTAATGACGCAGCGCCTCCTCATCATCGTTAACCCGGTCTCGCATAACCTCCCCTCACGTCACTCCCTCGACGAAGCCGACCTCTGGCTGCGGGAGCAAGGCTGGCAGGTACGCTGGGAGCAGACCGAGCGGCCCGGCCACGCCACTGGGCTGGCCCGCCAGGCCGCCGACGAGCAACTGCCGCTGGTCATCACCTGTGGCGGCGACGGCACCCTGCGCGAGGCTGCCTGCGGCCTGGTCGGTAGCGAGACGGCGCTGGCGCCCCTGCCGGCCGGCACCGTCAACATCTGGGCGCGGGAGGTGCGCATCCCGCGCAAGCCTTCGCTGGCGGTGCGGGCCATCATCAATGGCGAAAGACGTCGCGTGGACCTGGGCCGCGCCGGGCAGGAGCACTTTCTCCTAATGGCGGGAATCGGACTGGACGCCGTGATCGCCAGTAAGGTCTCGTTGCGCTTCAAGCGCCGGGCCGGCGCCCTGGCCTACGCCGTCACGGCCGCCCGCGAAACGAGCTTCTATCGCGGTAAGCCGGTCACCCTGGATATCGATGGCGAGAGGCTGAAGACCCGCAGCCTGATGATGGTCATCGGCAACACCCGCAACTATGCCGGCCTAACCAGCATCACGCGGCACGCCTTTGTTGATGACGGCCTGCTGGACGTCTGCGTCTTCCCCGGCGCCTGGCTGGCCGATGTGTTGCCGCACGTCGCCCGGGTTATCTTCCATCGCCACCTGGCGTCCTCGCGGGTAATCTATCGCAAGGCGAGGCGCATCGTCATTGAGTCCGGGCAGCCGCTGCCGATGCAGCTCGACGGCGATCCTGCGCCGGAGGACGCCTCGACGATCGAAGTGGTGCCGCGGGCGCTGGTGGTGCAAGTGCCGCGCGACGTCAAGTCTCCGATATTCCTGCCGTAGGCTCCGTCTCCAGCGCCTCGACAGAGCCGTCCCGCACCGCGAAGAGCCTGGCCGGGCCGCAGACCTCGACGGGCACGCGCCCCAGCTCTGTCGTGGTCAGAAGCACCTGCTCGAAGCCACTCAGGCTGGCCATCACCCGGCCACGCCGGCTCTGGTCCAGCTCCGAGAAGATGTCGTCCAGGAGCATGACCGGCGGCTCGCCGCGGGCATCGCGCAGGTAATGCGCCTCGGCTAGCCGCAAGGCCAACGCCGCTGTCCGCTGCTGAGCGCGCGACCCGAAGTCGGCTGCCGCAACGCCATTCAGAGTGAAATCGATATCGTCGCGGTGCGGACCGACCGTCGTGAAGCCGGCGCCCAGCTGTCGCGTCAGGGTCGACTCCAACTCGGACGCGAGCGCTGCGCTGGCCTCTTCCGGCGAGGCTAGGGCCTCTTGTCCCGTGTCGAGCCGCGGCAGGTAGTGCAGCGCCAGCATCTCGCCGCCGCCCAGAGCGGCATGGGCGTCGGCGGCACGCGTTTGCAGAGCTTCCAGATGCCGAGCGCGACTCCAGAACAAGTAGCCGCCGTGCTTGGCCAGCTCGTCGTCCCAGAACTCTAGCTCGCGGCGCTGGGCCACACCCTCGCGGATGCGCTTGAGCAGGTGGTTGCGCTGCAGCAAGACTTTCTCGTAGCGCTGCCTGGCGGCCGCGTAAGCGGAGTCGAGCCGCCCCAGAGCGCCGTCGAGGTAGCGCCGTCGCACCGAAGGCGAGCCGGTGATGAGATCGAGATCGCGGACGGTGAAGAGCACCGCCATGAAAGCTCCGGCGGCCTCCCAGGAGCGCCGGGCGATCCCGTTAACGCGCACCGACTTGGCCGCTACCTGGCCGCTGTTGCCCGGCCGCCCCATCACCGCCACCTCCATCTTCAAGGGGCCGCCTAATGTCTCGATCTGGCCGGCGACACGGGCGGCCGCTCCTTCATCGAGCGCAGCCTCGCGACGGACTAGCTGCAGCTCGGAGGCGGCGTGCGGCGCGCGCACCGCCGAGAGCATGTAGACGGCCTCCAGGAGGTTGGTCTTGCCCTGGGCGTTCTCGCCGATGAAGATGCTGAGCCCGGGCGGCAGCTCAAGGTCCAAGCGGGCGAAGTTGCGGAAGTCACTGAGCTGAAGATGGAGCAGGCGCACAAGCCCATTATACGGGGGCTCGGCCACGGGCGCCCTGGGTGCTAGCGGCGAGCGGTCTGGGCGGCCAGCTCCGCCGGCTCAAGGGGTTCCTGGTACATGGGCAAGGAGACACAGAAGACGCTGCCGCCGGTCTCGTTGGGCTGGATCCAGATGCGGCCGCGGTGCATCTCCGTTATCGCCTTGGCGATAGCCAGGCCCATGCCCATGCCGGTGCGGTCTCCGCGATAGAACGGGTCGAAGATACGCTCTCGCTCCTTCGCGGGCACGCCCGGGCCGCTATCCGCTACCGCGATAACGATGTCATCACCTTCATCGCGCATCTCCAGCGCTATCTTGCCGCCGACCGGAGTGAACCGGTTGGCGTTGGCCAGGAGGTTCACCAGGACCTGCTCCAGCCGGGGCTGGTCGCCCAGGACCTGCGGGCCCGGCGCCGGTCCCAGCGTCACCTCCACGTGCTGCTGCTTGGTGGTGATCAGCGGGTAGACCACCGCCAGCGCATTGGTTGCCATCTCCGCCATACGGACCGGCGCCATCTCCAGTCTGGGCGCCAGCTCGTCCTGCTTGGCGGTCTCCATCAGGTCAGCGACCATGGTAGTAAGCCGGCTGGCCCCCTTGACGATGTTGCGGGTCAGCCTGGCCTTGGCGCCCTCCGGGTTCTCGCTCTCTTCTTCCTCCAGCAGCATTTCAGCCGCCGTCTTGATGGAGGTCAGCGGCGTGCGCAGCTCGTGCGAGACAACCTGCAGGAAGCTGCTCTTCATCTGCGCCAGCTGCTGCATGTGCCGGGCATGCTCGCGCTCGCCCTCCGAGAGACGGGCGTTGTCCAACGATATCGCTAGCACAATGCCGAGTCCCGAGAGCAGGCGGCGGTCCCGCAGCTCCCAGCGGCGCATGTTGCCGCTGACCGCCAGCACTCCGAGAGCGACGTCGCGGTTAACGAGCGGGACGTAGACTACCTGGTGGTTGAGGTGAAAGCCGTCGAACCAGGGATCGCCATCGGTCGAAGGCTTAAAGATCGCTCCGTACTTGACGGCCTGTCGCAGCGTCCGCGATCCCATGTTGATTCGCGGCGCGTCCTCATGCCAGTAGGGCGGCATGCCATATGCAGCCATCGGGTGCAGGCTATCGCCGTCCTCGGAAAGCCAGGCGATGATCGCGGCATCGGCGTGCAGCCAGTTGCCGACCATCTCGACCGCCTTTTCGGCCGCCTCGGCGAAGTCCCGGATCGAAATGAGCGAAAAACCCAAAAGGTACGGATAAGCAATGCGCATACGCATCCGCTTGTTGTAGAGGAGAAGACACTCGATGGCGATCGCCATGGCCAGCAGGCTGACGAGGAAGAGGAAAACAGCTCCCGCGGCGGTCAGACCGAGCGCGAAGGTATAGATGGGCGTGACCAGCAGTAGTACAAGTAGTGCTACCAGGTAGACACGCCGCTTGAAGGAACGGACCTCAGGTCCGGGATCGGCCGCCAGGTCTATCATCTGGGAATCTTTACCCACTCTTTCCGACGCGCACTTGACGAAATGCGTTACAGGCGCGCGAGTTGGGGGGCAGGGCTGCAGCGGAGGCTCTAGGCAGCGACGAACTTGTAGCCGACGCCGCGCTCGCTGACGATGTGGCCCATCGT
>DASRHH010000051.1:0-12568 GCA_035650635.1 Dehalococcoidia bacterium
CGCCCACCTGGTGGCCGTGGCGGTCGTTGGTGATCTTGAGGTCGTCCAGGTCCAGGATGAGGACGGACATTGGCGTGCGGTCGTGGCGTGCGCTCTCCAGGTCGCTTTGCAGGCGCTCGTAGAACATGCGGCGGTTATGCAGGCCGGTTAGCGGGTCGAGGGCTGCCGCGGTCTCAGCCGCCTTGAGGCGGCGCTCGCTGCCCTGCTGCAGGCGCAATACACCGTGCCGCAACCGATCGAAGATGAACCAGGCGACAAGGCCTACGCTGCTAACCCCAGTCAGCTCGATTGCTAGCTGGAGGTCTGGAGGGACCAGGAACCAGACGAACAGCGTCAGCAGGGATACCAGGAGGACTGTCGCTAACAGCGTGGCCTGGGTCTGACCAATGATCTGGCCGATGAACTGATGGCTATCGGCTTCGTCGGAGGGGGGCAAGCCAAAACGGGCCTCGCGGGCCGTTGCGTCCTCTGGCTGTCGGTGCTCTGCGGACAAGCTCTCCTCCTGTTTTCTGGTGGCGCGTCAACCGGCGCTGTCTGCTGGCATTCACACTAGCATCACGCGGTGTGCGACTTAGTGAATAAGGGAACAAAGCCGGTAAACAGTGGGTAAAAACTCGCCCTCCGCTAGGCGAAAGGGCGCAGCGGGCAGGCAGCACAGGCCGCCGGCATGCGTTCGCCAGCGACAGCGATCTCCGCGCTCTGCAACAGTCGCAGCACTGTCCAGAGCGGCAGCCCAACCACGTTGCAGTAGCAGCCTTCATACGCTTCCACGGGGTCGAACGCCGCGTTCTGGATAGCGTAGGCGCCGGCTTTGTCGAAGGGCGCGCCGCTACGCACGTACGCCTCGATCTCGCCGTCCGAATACGACCGCATTCTGACAGTCGTCGTGACGTGCTGCAGTAGCGGCCGCCTCCCGTGAGGCAACTGCAGCGTGACACCGGTGACGACGCGATGCCGGCGCCCCCGCAGGCCGGCGAGCATCCGCTTCGCGTCAGCGGCAGCGGTTGGCTTGCCCAGGACCTGGCCGCGCAGAATAACCAGCGTGTCGGCCGCCAGAACCACCGCATGCGGATTATCGCGGGCCACGGCTTCGGCCTTGGCGCGGGCGAGGCGGCGCGCCAACCGCTGCGGCCGGCCTCCATCCAGGAGCGCTGCTTCGTCGATACCAGCCGGCACGACGCGAAAATGCAGCCCCAACCGGGCCAAGAGATCGCGCCGGCGTGGCGACTCCGAGGCAAGAATGAACTCGGGCACGGCATCATGGCCCTTCGCCAAGCTCAGGGTAAGCGGCCAACGCGGCTTCACTGCCGCGCCAGCGTCGCCACGCACTCGATGTGGTAGGTCTGAGGAAACATGTCGACCGGCGCCACGTCCAGCAGCCGAAAGCCACCGTCGCAGAGGATGCGCAGGTCGCGCGCCAGCGTCGCCGGGTCGCAGGAGACGTAGGCCAGCCGGCGTGGCGCCAGCCGGCAGACCGCGTCCAGCACCGCGGGCTGGCAACCGGCCCGCGGTGGGTCGAGGATGACGGCACTGGGCTGCCCGTCCAGCTGCGGCAGCACTTCCTCCACCTTGCCCTGCCGGAAGTCTACGTTCTGCAGATCAGCCAGGTTGTGAGCCGCGTCCTTAACCGCCGCTGCCGACTCCTCGATCGCTATGACTTTTCGCACGGCGGGCGCTAGGAGCGCGGCGAACGTCCCGACACCGGCATAGGCATCGAGCAGGATGTCGTCCGGGGTTAGCTGCAGACGCTCGCGCACCAGCTCCAGCATGCGCTCTGCCTGACGAGTGTTGGTCTGGAAGAAGGAAGCCGCGGAGACGCGAAAGCGCCGGCCCAGCAGCACTTCCTCGTAGTGCTTCTGCCCGGACGGCACGCTGGGATCGATGGCTGAGACATCCGGCTGCACCAGGTACTCGCCGCTATCCGCGCCGTAGCGCACCGCCACCTGGTGCTTCACCTCGGCGCGGCCCTGCAGCTTGCCCAGCACCTCGTTGATGCGCGGGTGCATGATCAGGCAGCGGCCGATCTCCAGAAAACGATAGCCGGCCCCCGGCCGTGAGATAAACCCCAGGCTCCCTCGGCGCGCCGTGAAGCGCCCCTGGTTGCGATAGTTCCAGGGATCTTCCGCCAGCAATGTCGGCGAGACCGGCGGGTCTTGAAAGCCGCCGATACGCCGCAGTTGCTCCGCCACGACACGCGCCTTCAGTTCGCCCTGGTGTGCATAATCGATGTGCTGCCACTGGCAACCGCCACAGACACCGAAGTACGGGCAGGGCGGCTCTACCCGATGCTCCGACGGTCTCAGCACCTCTACCACGCGGCCAACCGCGTAGTCGCCGAAGTCGCGTTCGATTTCGACGACGGCTTCCTCGCCGGGAATGCCGTAGAAGCCGAAGATGACCCGACCGTCGGCGCGCGCCAGGGCGGCGCCCTGGTAGGCGACATCGCTGAATCCAACAGTGAGCCGCTCCGGCGGGTCGGGCCGTTGATAGCTTTGCTTGCGGCGGGACATCGGCAGGTTAAGTGTAATCTGCGGCGCTGGCGGCGCCAAACCAGCCGCGGCGTCGTTATATTAATGACTTATGGAAGCCAAGACTGATATAATCTGCCAGATGCGAACCAGCGAGAACGAGGTCTAATGGGCTCAGGCGAGCAGCTTGCCGTCCTGGGCGGCATAGTCGGCGGACTTTGGCTGGCCCTGCTCTGGATCGGTATCGCGGTCTGGACTTATCGCGATATCCGCGAACGCACGCTGGACGTCACCACCCAGGCGCTCTCAGTCTTCCTGGTGCTGGTCTTCTTCCCCGGCTTCAACATCCCCGGCCTCATGCTCTACCTGGTGCTACGGCCGAAGGAGTCCCTGGACGAGCAGTACGCCCGCTCGCTGGAGGAAGAAGCCCTGTTGCGGGAAATCGGCGAGGACAGCGCTTGCCCGTCCTGCCGCCGCTACGTTGAGGACGATTTCCTGGTCTGCCCCTACTGTCAGGCCCGCCTGAGAGAGGCCTGCTCCGGCTGTGGCAAGCCTCTGCGCTTCAGCTGGATGGCTTGCCCCTACTGCGGCACCGCCCGCAGGGTGCAACCCACTCCCGTAGTTCAGCCCCAGCCGGTTGCACAGCCGGCCGTTGCTCCGGCGGCTGCCGCCAGGGCGCGCAGCGAATCCGTGCTCGACGACCTGCAACAGTTCGAGCATCTGGATGAGCCGAACCTGCGGCCCGAGCCCTCGGCGCCGCGGCAAACCCGCACCAGCACCCCTAAGAACACGCAGTAAGCCGCCCCCTAGCGGACGGCAAGCAACGTCTCCAGCAGACCCCGGTCCTCGATGATCTCGCGGCTGCGCTGGACCTTCTCCGCGCCACCAAACCGGGAGCGCCCGTAGAGCTGCTCAATTCGACGCACAACGTCAGCCGTGTTGAGCGCCGTTAGGAGCAACGGCGTGCCGTCTTCCTCCGCACGCTCAAGGACGTACGGCAGTATCGGGACGGTGCCGCTAATGATGAGACTGGGAACGCCGGCGTAGAGGGCCGCCAGCTGCTGGTCCGGCTTATCGCTGCGAACGACCAGCGCCGTTGGATTGAGGCGCGCCACGTAGCCCTGGTTAGGGTCGGCGCTGATGGACGAAATGAAGATGCGGTCGAGGACGCGCTGCTCCTGGCCTGCCGCTTGCACCGTCCGTGCCTCCACGGCGTCGACGACTTCAGCCAGCGTGGGCGAGGCCAGCAGCCGGTCCTCCGGCAGCAGACCCAGCAGGCGCACGCCGGCCTCTTGCACGACCGTCGCCAGCGATTCGCGATCCTTCTCCGGCACGAAGGTGAGGACTACGCCGGTCAGCGCCTGGCCATGGGCTGTCGCCAGACGCGAGAGATCGGCGGTGAGAGTGCCGTTGCAGCGCGCTACGCCGATGATCATCGCCTCCTGGGGAGCGCTCTGGCCCGCCGGCAGCTCCGTTAAGGTCACGACCTCGGCAGACGAGGGCGCTTCTGTTTGGCCTGAGCCACCGAGAGTGGAAAGCGTTCTCGCATCGGCTGCGGCGCCGGTATCGCCCTCGATGCGCTGCAAACGTGGGGGCGTGCCGCTGCGCTCGGCCAGCAACTGGGCCAGCGCGACGAGGACGGCCGTCTTGCCGGTCCCGGTCTGCGCGCTGGCGATGGCATAGAGCATGGCGGGTTTGGTGAATTATAGCACGAGCGCCCCTTGGCGCCGCGCGGCTTGAACAGAAGTACCGGCCTCAATAGAATGCTACAGGGGTGCCGGGGTAGCTCAGTGGTAGAGCACGCGGCTGAAAACCGCGGTGTCGGCAGTTCGACTCTGCCCTCCGGCACCAGTTCCAAACTCACCCTGCGTGACGTTCCGCCATCTTCAGACGTTAAGTTACACAGTTTTAACCTTCGGCTGGTACACTGCCTGACGTGCAATGTAGTAGAATAGGCCAATCGTCCCTACGAGCCGAAAAGTGGGAGGAGGACCAGAATGAGCTTTTTCAGTGGACGTCGACAGGAAAAGACCGACCTGGAATACGATTACGAGCCGCGTTTTAACGAGCGCAATGGCCGCAGTGCCCCGGAAGCTGAGCCGCCGGTACCGCCAGTGAAAGAAACGCCGGTAGCCAAGGAGGCCCCGGCTCGCGAGGCTACGGCCAAGGCTGCACCGGCGGAGCGCACCGAGCGTGCGGCTCGCAAGGGGGCCAAGAGCCCTGATGAGTGCTCCACGGTTGTTTCCGCCGGATCGAAGTGGCAGGGCAACCTCTCGAGCGACGCCAGCGTTCGCATCGACGGCGAGCTCTCAGGCGAGATCAAGGCCAAAGACACGGTATATGTCTCCGAGAACTCCCGCGTTGACGCCACCATCGTCGCCAACTACGTCATCATTGCCGGCAACTTCCAGGGTCGCGTCAACTGCGCCGAGCGCCTGGAGCTGATGCCAACCAGCAAGATCAAGGGTGAGCTGACCACTAAGGCCCTGATGGTGCACGAAGGCGCCTTTATCGATGGCGCACTGCACATGACGAGCAGCAACGGTGAGCGCGAGACCAGCACCACCATGGACACCCTGCACGAAGCTGACGAGCCCGCCGCGGCGACCGCCCCGGCCCGTCCGTTGAGCCAGCGCTCGCAGTAGAAGACCGAACACACTGAATTGGGCCGCGTCCCGCCTGGGCCGAAAGGCGCAGCGGGGCGCGGCCCTTCTGCAACAAGCCATGAGCACCGTAGAGGCCGCCGCCATCGCCTGTGGCAAACTCCGCCTGCAAGCCACGGTCCACAATCCGGCGGGCGAACCGCGCGGCGCTGTCGTCATTTGCCATCCCCATCCGCTCTACGGCGGTGATATGGACAACCACGTCGTGGCGGCGCTGGCGGAAGCCCTCGCCGCTGGCGGCCTGGCCGCCCTGCGCTTCAACTTCCGTGGTGTCGGCCGGAGCCAGGGGCAGCATGACAACGGCAACGGCGAGCGACAGGACGTGCTGGCCGCCCTGGCAGCCGCGCAAGAACTGCTCCCAGCCGGCGGCAAGGTCGGATTGGCAGGTTACTCCTTCGGCGCGGTCATGTCGGCCGCGGTCGCTGCGCAGGCCGAGAGCCTAGGCGCCCTGGCCCTGATCTCGCCACCGGCTGCGGCGCCGCCCGTGCAGGCGCTGGATGCCCCCGGGATACCCAAGCTCATCGTCGCCGGATCGGAGGACCCGATCGCGCCGGCCGCCGAGCTGGAAAAGATAGTGGCCAGCAGCAGGGCCGAGCTTATCGTCGTGCCGGGTGTAGACCACTCCTGGTTCCCCGGCTTCGACGAGATGGCGGCGCACATCGCCCAGTGGTTCGCGAAGTCGCTCGCAGCTTGACGTTACCAGTACATGCTGACCCCGGCCGAAAGCCGGGCCGCCTCGTGCAGCGTCTCACCCAGGGTCGGGTGCGCATACACGCTTTCCGCCAGCGCTGACAAGCCTAGCCCCTGGCTCAACGCCAGCGTTGCCTCCGGCAGCAGCTCGGAGGCGCCGGCTCCCAGAACGTGGGCGCCCAGCAGGCGGCCGCTTTCCTGCTCATAGACCAGCTTCGCGAAGCCATCCGTCTCGCCGTGGATCTGGGCCATGCTGTTGTTGCGGAAGGAGAAGCGCCTCGTCCTCACCGCCAGACCTCTCGCCAGCGCCTGCTCTTCCGTCAGCCCGACGGCCGCCATCTGCGGCCGGCTATAGACGACGCGCGGCGCCAGGACGTAATCCAGCGGCTTCACCTCACGGCCAACGACCGCCTCTGCCGCAACAAAGCCCTCGGCGGCGGCCACGTGCGCCAGCAGCAGGCCGCCAGTAACGTCGCCGGCAGCGAAGACCGAAGGGTCCTCGGTGCGCTGGCCCGACCCGACCGCGAGGTAGCCGCCTTCGACTCTAGCGCCGGTCAGCTCAAGGCCAAGGCCCTCGACGTTGCCCTGCCGTCCGACCGCCACCAGCACGTGCGAGGCCTCCAGCCGGAGGGAATCGTCGCCCTGCTGGAGACTCACCACCACTCCGCCTTCGCCGACCTCGGCTGCGCTGACCGTGGCGCCGGTAAGGACGCGCGCGCCCCGCGCCGTCAGCGCCCTGGCGATGCCCTCGCTGACGTCGCGGTCCTCCGCCGGGAGCAATCGCGGCAGGGCTTCGACGATCGTCACCTCGCGGCCGGCGTCCAGGAAAAACGACGCGAACTCCAGGCCGACAGCGCCGCCGCCGACAACGACCAGCGACTCCGGCAATTCCTCCTGCGCCAGTAGCTGGTCGCTGTTGAGCACCCGAACGCCGTCGCAAGGGAAAGCGGCAAGCTCCCGCGGCCGCGAGCCGGTCGCGATCAGTACCTGGCGTCCGGCCAGCGATCGCTCCGAGGCATCAGCCAGCGTCACGACCGCTGACTTCGCCGAGGTCAGGCAACCACTGCCCTCAATAACTTCGATTCCCTTCTTGGCGATGACCCCGCGCAGGTTCGTGTAGAGCTGTTCCACCACCTGGACCTGTCTCTGCCGCAGCCGGGGATAGTCTAGCTGCGGCTCGCCGGCACGCACGCCCAGAGCTCCGGCACGCTTTACCAGGTCCAGGACGTCGGCGCCCTCCAGCATGACCTTGGTGGGGATGCAGCCCTTGTGCAGGCAGACGCCGCCCACGCGCTCGCGCTCGACGATGACGGCCTTCAGCCCCAGCTGGGCGGCGCGGATGGCAGCAGTGTAGCCGGCGCTGCCGCCGCCCAGGACAATGAGATCGAAGTCTTCGGCCAAAGGGGTACCTCCCCTTTTGGATAGCAGCCGCCGCGGCGACTGTCAACGCGCGAAAGCAAAGGGCGACGCCGGTCTGGCGCCGCCCTTTGCCTGCTTGGCTGAGCCTAGTACATGTCCATGCCGGCCGGAGACGGCATCGCCATGGCCTTGTTCTTCTCAGGGATATCCGCGACCAGGCAGTTGGTAGTCAGCACCATGGCCGCGATGCTGACAGCGTTCTCGAGAGCGGAACGGTTGACCTTCACCGGGTCCACGATGCCGCGCTGCATCATGTCGCCGAACTCATCCTTGGCCGCGTCGTAGCCCTCGCCGGCCTTGAGGGACTTTACGCGCTGGACGATGACACTGCCGTCCTGGCCGGCGTTGAGCGCGATGCGTCGCAGCGGCTCCTCGAGCGCGCGCTTGAGGATGCCGACTCCGGTCTGCTCGTCGGCGTCGCTGCCCTTCGTCTTGTCGAGCACCGGCAAGGCGACGATGAAGGCGACGCCGCCGCCGGGGATGATGCCCTCTTCGACGGCCGCGCGGGTCGCCTGCACGGCGTCCTCCACGCGGTGCTTGCGCTCCTTCAGCTCAGTCTCTGTGGCGGCGCCGACCTTGACCACGGCGACGCTGCCAGCTAGCTTGCCCAGCCGCTCCTGCAGCTTCTCGCGGTCCCACTCCGAGGTGGTCTCTTCGATCTGCTGCTTGATGGCGCGGATGCGGCCCTGGATCTCCTCCGGCTTGCCGCGACCCTCGACGATCGTAGTCTCTTCCTTGCCGACGACGACGCGCCGCGCCCGACCGAGGTCCTCCAGGGTGATACTGTCCAGGCGCCGGCCCAGCTCCTCGCTGATGACGACACCGCCGGTGATGGCCGCGATGTCGCCCAGGTTCTCCTTGCGCCGGTCGCCAAAGCCAGGGGCCTTGACGGCGCAGACGTTGAGGGTGCCGCGCAGGCGATTCACCGCCAGCGTGGCCAGAGCCTCGCCGTCACAGTCCTCGCAGATGATCAGGAGGTTCTTGTTACCGGACTGCAGGATCTTCTCCAGCACCGGCAGGATGTCGTTAACGGCGGAGATCTTCCGCTCGGTGATCAGGATGTAGGGTTCGTCCTCGATGACGCACTCCATGCGCTCGGGGTTGTTCACGAAGTAGGGGCTGATGTAGCCGCGGTCGAAATTCATGCCTTCGACGTACTCGACCTCGGTGCGAATGCCTTTCGACTCCTCGACGGTAATGACGCCGTCCTTGCCGACCTTCTCCATGACCTCGCCGATCAGCTCGCCGATCTCCGGGTCGTTGTTGGCGGAGATGGCCGCTACCTGGGCCATCTGCTCGCGGGTCGTGACCGGGGTCGCGTTCTTCTTGATCGCGGCGAGGACGGCCTCGGCGCCTTTCTCGATGCCGCGCTTCAGTGCCATCGGGTTAGCGCCCGCCGCCACGTTCTTCAGGCCCTCCAGGACGATGGCCTGACCGAGGACGGTTGCCGTGGTCGTGCCGTCACCGGCGATGTCGTTAGTCTTGGAGGCGATCTCCTTGGCCAGCTGGGCGCCGATGTTCTCGAACGGGTCCTCCAGCTCGATGTCCTTGGCGATGGTGACGCCGTCGTTGGTGATGGTCGGCGAGCCGAACTTCTTTTCGAGGACGACGTTGCGGCCCTTGGGGCCCAGGGTGATCTTGACGGCATCGGCCAGCGCGTCGATACCGTTCTTCAGGGCATGGCGGGCTGCCTCATCAAACAGCAATTGCTTTGCCATGGGTGTGCTCCTTTGCTAGATTTCTTCTCGTTTCCGGCTTTAGCACTCGCAGAGGCCGAGTGCTAAGATATTTTTAAACCACCGCGCCCCTGGATGCAATACCCGTAAGCGCATCTCGCGGGTTTTTCCACATCCGGCAACTGCCAACGCCCATTTGACGAACCTGGGCTGCGATGCTAGACTCTCGCATATTCCCAGGGATCTTCCCTGGGAATAGCGTTTCTATTGGCGCCGCGCAGGGCAGCCAATTGGACAGCCTAGCAACGGCTGGTTATACTTGTTCCGTCGCTCACAAATAGCTGCAAAAACTATCAATTCAGCCGCCGTGAAGATTCAAACTTACCCAAGAACCCTCTACGATCCTCGCTTCGAGCAAGACAGCTGCGGGGTAGGGTTCCTGGCGCGCCCCAGCTCTGAGCCTAGCCACGAGATCGTGGAGATGGCGCTGGAGGCCGTGGTCAACCTGGCGCATCGCGGCGCCCTCGACGCGGATGCGCGCACCGGCGATGGCGCCGGCGTCCTGCTGCAGCTGCCCCGCCGGTTCTTTCAGCGGGAGGCCCAGAAGCTCGGCGTCAACCTGAGCGACCCCTCCGAACTTGGCGTAGCGATGGTCTTCGTGCCGTCATCTCCGGCTGAAGCGGCCCGCTGCCAGGAGATCATCGAGCGGGCGGCCCGCGCCCGCGACCTTAACGTCCTGGCCTGGCGCGACCTGCCGACCGACACCTCGACTCTGGGCGAGAAGGCGCTGAGCACCTGCCCCGCTGTCAAGCAACTGCTGGTCACGCCGCCCTCCGGCGTCTCCGGTGAGGCCTATGAGCGCCTGCTCTACCTGGTGCGCAAGGAGGCGGAAGCCGCCCTGCGCGCGGAAAACTGCCCGGACTGCTACATCCCCTCGTTCTCGCACCGGACAATCGTCTACAAGGGGTTGGTGGTCTCCAAGCAGTTGCGGGCCTTCTACCCGGACCTGCAAGACAAGCTCTTCCAATCCAGCCTGGCCATCTTCCACCAGCGCTACTCCACCAACACCTTCCCCACCTGGCCGCTGGCCCAGCCGTTCCGCATGGTCGCGCACAACGGTGAGATCAACACGCTACAGGGCAACGTCAACTGGATGCGCGCTCGCGAGCCGGAGCTGCACTCGCAGGTCTGGGGCAACGAGATCGAGAAGCTGAAGCCGATCGTCATACCGGGTGGGAGCGACTCCGCGATGATGGACAACGTCCTGGAATCGCTCGTCCTCTCGGGCCGCGACATCCTGCACTCAATGCTGATGCTGGTCCCAGAGGCCTGGGAGAACATGCCGGACCTCGACCCCGCCTGGCGCGACTTCTACGAGTACCATGCCTGCTTGATGGAGCCGTGGGACGGCCCGGCCGCCCTCGCCTTCACCGATGGAGTGCGGGTTGGCGCGTCGCTGGACCGCAACGGCCTGCGGCCGCTGCGCTACAAGATCTCCGACGACGGCCTCGTCGTTGCTGGCTCCGAGGTTGGGCTGGTAGAGATGGAAGACGCCCGCACGATCGAGAAGGGCCGGCTGGGCCCCGGCGAGATGCTCGTCGTCGATACGGACGCCGGGCGCATCCTGCGCAAGCAGGACGTCATGGACCTTTACACCGGCCGCAAGCCCTACGGCCAATGGCTGCGCAAGAACCTGCGCACCCTGCAGCCAGCGCCGCAGACCTCCGTCAACGGCGACGGCTCCGGCCTCCCGCCCAGCGATCTCTCGCAGTTGCAGACAGCCTTTGGCTACACCAACGAGGACATTAAGATCATCCTCAAAACCATGGCCTCGCAGGGCTACGACCCCGTCTGGTCCATGGGAGACGACGCGCCGCTGGCGGTGCTATCGCAGCTCAAGCGGCCGCTCGTGTTCTACTTCAAGCAGCGTTTCGCGCAGGTCACCAACCCGCCGATCGACCCGCTGCGCGAAGAGCTGGTGATGTCGCTCGACTGCTACGTCGGTGCGCGACACAGCATCTTCGAGGAGAACGAGGAGGCCGCCAGGCTCCTGCACCTCAAGTCGCCGGTATTGCTGGAGGCCGATATCCGCGCCCTCAAGCAACTTGACGACGGTTCCTTCAGGGCATGCGAGATTCCTGTCCTCTTCCCCGTCAGCAAGGGTAAGGCTGGCTTGACGGCCGCCCTGGATCGCATCTGCGCCGACGCCAGTGCCGCTATCGATGACGGCTGCAACATCCTCATCCTCAGCGACCGCGGCGTTGGCCACGATCACGCCGCCGTCCCCATGCTGCTGGCCACAGGCGCCGTCCACCACTACCTCATCCGCGAAGGCAAGCGCATGAAGACGGACATCATTGTGGAGACCGCTGCCGCCTGGGACATTCACCACCTGGCGCTGCTATTGGGTTACGGCGCTAACGGCGTGCACCCCTACCTGGCGCTTGCGACGATCCACAGCTTCCTGCGCGACCGCGACATGCAGGAGTCATCGCTGGAGGAGGTGGAGGACAACTTCCGCCTCTCCGTCAACCGCGGCCTGCTCAAAATCATGTCCAAGATGGGCATCTCCGGCATCCGCAGCTACCGCGGGGCGCAGATCTTTGAGGCAGTAGGCGTCGCCGATGACGTGATTGAGAAGTACTTCACCGGCACGCCGGCACGCCTTAGCGGCATCGGCCTCAACGAGATCGCGGAGGACGTGCTCACGTGGCACGCTACCGCTTTCACCGAGGTCAAGGACGTGCGCGATATCGGCTACGTGCGCTTCCGCCATGAGGGCGAATACCACGGTTTCAACCCGGACGTCGTCAAGACTCTACAGCGCGCCGTCACCACCGGCGACTACTCCGTCTACAAGGAGTACTCGCACCTGGTGCACGGCGGGCCTGTCCGCACGCTGCGCGACGTCCTGACCTTCAACAGCCCTGAGCCGCCGGTGCCACTGGATGAGGTGGAGCCGGTCAGCCGCATCGTCAAGCGCTTCGTTTCGGCGGCGATGTCGATGGGCGCGCTCAGTCCCATCGCGCACCAGACTCTGGCCTCGGCGATGAACCGTCTGGGCGCTCGCAGCAACACCGGCGAAGGCGGCGAGGATCGCTCCTGGTATGAGCCGTTTCCCAACGGCGATTCCGCCAACAGCCGCATCAAGCAGGTCGCCTCGGCACGCTTCGGTGTCACCACCGAGTACCTCTCGATGGCCGACGAGCTGGAGATCAAGATCGCCCAGGGCTCCAAGCCCGGCGAGGGCGGTCAGTTGGCAGGCACCAAGGTCAGCGCCTTCATCGCCTCGGTGCGGCACGCCATACCGGGCATCCCGCTGATCTCGCCGCCTCCGCACCACGACATCTATAGCATCGAAGACCTGGCGCAGCTCATCTTCGACCTCAAGCAGGCCAATCCGCGCGCCAGGGTCGGTGTGAAGCTGGTCGCGGAGAGCGGCGTGGGCACCATCGCCGCTGGCGTGGCCAAGGCCTACGCGGACTACGTGCAGATCAGCGGCATGGACGGCGGCACCGGCGCCTCGCCGCTGTCGTCGATCAAGAACGCCGGCTGCCCCTGGGAGCTGGGAGTAGCCGAGACGCAGCAGGTGCTGATGATGAACGGCCTGCGCGACCGCGTACGCCTGCGCACCGATGGCGGTATCAAGACC
>DASRHH010000052.1:0-2740 GCA_035650635.1 Dehalococcoidia bacterium
GCGATATCCCCTTCCGCCACGTCTACCTGCATGGCCTCATCCGCGACGCCCAGGGCCGCAAGATGAGCAAGAGCCAGGGCAACGTCGTCGATCCGCTGGAGGCGATCGACCGCTACGGCTGCGACGCGCTGCGCTTCGCCATCGCCACCGGCGCCGCGCCCGGCAACGACTCGCGCATCTCCGACGAACGGTTGGAGAATGGCCGCAACTTCGCCAACAAGATCTGGAACGCCTCTCGCTTCGTCATCAGCAATCTACAGGAGCCCGGCGAGCCCCTGGAGGCGCCCGACCCGAAGTCGAAAGCGGAGATGCCGCTGGAGGACCGCTGGATCCTCTCGCGGCTGCAACGCACGATCGCGGAGGTGGAGCGCCAGCTCAACGCCTTCCAGCCGGGCGAGGCCGGCAAGCGCCTCTACGAATTCCTCTGGAGCGAATACTGCGATTGGTACCTGGAGATGGCCAAGGTGCGCCTGCGCGCCGGCGACACTTCGGCCCTACCGGTGCTGGCCTACGTCCTGGACCAGAGCCTGCGCCTGCTGCACCCGTTCATACCCTACGTGACGGAGGCGATCTGGCAGAACCTGCGGCCGCGCTTGAGCTGGGCGGAGAGCGACGCGCTGATCGTCGCGGCCTGGCCGAAGGCGGAGCGCCGCTGGCAGGACACGGAGGCGGAAGCGCAAGCGGCGCTGCTCATGCAAGTAGTGCGCACGATTCGCAACATCCGCGCCGAGAAGGACGTCGAGGCATCGCGCTGGGTGGAGGCCTACCTGGCGCCGGAGTCGGATGGCTCCTATCTCGCCGCCGCCACAGAGATCGTCGAGACATTGGCCCGCACGCGGCCGCTGCACCTGCTCGCCGGCAAAGACGACTTGCCGCACAGCGGCGTCGTCACGGCCGTGCTCAGCGGCGCCCAACTGGCGCTGCCGCTGGCCGGACTCGTCGACATCGTCGCCGAGCGTGAGCGGCTGGGCAAGCAGCTGGCCGAGGCGCAACAGGATGTGCAACGCCTGGAGGGCAAGCTGGCCAACACCGAGTTTCGCAGCAAGGCGCCGGCAGCCGTCGTCGCCAAGGAGGAGGAGCGCCTGGCGGCCGCGCGTTCGCGATTGGAGAGCCTGCTGCAGCACCTGGCCGAGCTGGGCCAGGCATGAGCAACCTCTACCACGGCAACCCGCGCGCCGGCGGCCTGCCCTTCGCCATCGCCGCCTCGCGCTTCAACGACGGCGTCACCTCGCGATTGGTCGCCGGCGCAGAGCAGGCGCTGCTGGAGAACGGCGTCCCGCCCGAGGACATCGACGTCGTCTGGGTACCAGGCGCGCTGGAGCTGCCCCTGGCCGCGCTGACGCTGGCGGACAGCGGCCGCTACGCGGCGATCATCGCGCTGGGCTGCGTTATCAAGCACCAGACGCTGCACTTCGAGCTGGTGGCGCAGGGCGCGACGCAGGGGCTGGTGCAGGCGTCCCTGGAGACCGGCGTGCCGATGTTACACGGCATCCTGGCCTGCTTCGACGAGCAGCAGGCCTACGAGCGGGCCGGCGGCAGCGAGGGCAACAAGGGCTACGAGGTCGCCCTCAGCGCCCTGGAGATGGCGGACCTGCTGCAGCGGTCGCCCTGGGAAACGGAGGAAAACGAGCAAAGCTGAGCATGCGCGGGCGCATTTGACGCTGCCGCGCGCCGCTCCTTACAATGAAATCAGCAATGATTTCACGTCGCTGACGTTAACGCGAGCCTACTGGGGCTCGCGTTCTTATTCAGGGAAGCGGGCAGGTTTTGTACCAAAAGACGGTCCTCTCCAGCGGCCTCCGGGTCCTCACAGCGAAGATGCCCCATGCTCTCTCCGTAGGGATCAGCGTCTACCTGGGCGCCGGCTCCCGCTACGAGCGCCAGCCGGAGGCCGGCGTCTCGCACTTCGTGGAGCACCTCTGCTTCAAAGGCACCGAGAAGCGCCCGACGCCGAAGGAGGTCGCTGAGACCATCGACCGAGTCGGCGGCGTCCTCAACGCCGCGACCGACCGCGAGCTGACGGTGTACTACGCCAAGGTGGCGCGCACCCACATGCCGCTGGCCCTTGATATCCTCACCGACCTCGTCTGCAACCCGACCTTCGACCCGGATGAGATGGAGAAGGAGCGCCACGTCATCCTGGAGGAGCTGGCGTCCGTTGAGGACTCGCCGGGACAGATGGCTGACCTCTTGCTGGACGCCACCATCTGGCCAGACCAGCCGCTGGGCTGGGACGTCGGCGGCACACCGGAGTCCGTCACGTCGATCAGCCGGCCGGCGGCGCTCGATTACCTGCAGCGGCAATACGTGCCGAACAACGCCGTCATCGCCGTCGCCGGCAATGTCGAGCACGAGGAGGTCGTCCAGCTGGTCGACCGCACGGTCTCCAGCTGGACGACCGGCAGCCCCTCCTCCTGGTTCCCCGCCCGCGACGGCCACCAGGCGCGCCTGGGGCTGCGCTACAAGAACACGGAGCAGACCCACCTGGTGCTGGCCGTGCCTGGCCTGGCGCAGGACCACCCGGACCGGCAGGTGCTCTCGCTGCTCTCGATCATCCTGGGCGAGAGCATGAGCAGCCGCCTCTTCATGGAGATCCGCGAGCGGCGTGCCCTGGCCTACGAGATCAGCTCTTACGTCACCCATTTCCTGGACACCGGCCTCTTCTCCGTCTACGCCGCTGTCGACCCGGCCAAGGCCACAGAGGCCATTCCGCCGATGCTGGCCGAACTGGCGCAGCTGC
>DASRHH010000053.1:0-2505 GCA_035650635.1 Dehalococcoidia bacterium
TTCTCGCCGCAGGTCTACGGCGTCGATATCGACGAGCCGCGCGTCAGCGAGGGCGCTCGGCACCTGCCGGGCCTCGGCCTGGCAGTCGGCGAGCACCTGCCGTTCCACGACGCCACCTTCGACGTCATTCTGCTGCACGAAGTCATCGAGCACGTCACCAACGACGTCGAGACCCTGGCGGAGGCCAACCGCGTCCTGGTGCCGGACGGGCGCATCGCGATCTTCTGTCCCAACCGGCTCTACCCGTTCGAGACGCATGGCGTCTACCTGGGCCAGCGCTACGTCTTCGGCAACATCCCGCTGGTGAACTACCTCCCGGATGGCCTGCGCAACCGGCTGGTACCGCACGCCCGCATTTACAGTAAGCGGCGCCTGCGCCGGCTCTGGCGCCGCCTGCCCCTGCAGCCGGTGGTCTTCACGCAGGTCTATCCCGGCTTCGACCACATCATCGCCAAGCGTGGCACCCTGGGCCGGCTGATCAAAGCGGCACTTTATCCGCTAGAAAACACAGGATTGAGAATCTTTGGCCTCTCGCACTTCGTTGTACTGAAGAGAAAATCGGATGGCAGTTTTTGAGCGGCTCCTTATTTAGATATCGACGGAAACGCCTGAAGCGGGCAGCACTGAGTCGCTCTTCCGCGACACGCACCCGGGTCTGGGGTAGCCTCACCACCATCCTCGTCATCATCTTCGCGGCGCTGGCCGCCTCTGGTGGCGTGGCGTTCTTCGTCTATCAGAGTTACGCCAATGACCTGGTGCCGCCGGAGCAGGTGATCAGCAGCTATCCGCTGCTGCCGGCGCAGATTTATGACCGTAACGGCGAGTTGCTCTACGAGAATTTCGATCCCTTGCAGGGCCTGCGAGACCCATTGCCCCTGAACGAGGTCTCGCCGTACCTGATCGCGGCCACGGTCGCGACTGAGGACGCCAGCTTCTATGACAACCCCGGCGTCAACTTCCGGGGCATCGGCCGCGCACTGATGGAGAACTTCACGCCGTTTGGCCCGGGCTTCTTCAAGGGCAGCGGCGGCTCCTCTATCACGCAACAGCTGGTCAAGAACATCTACATCAGCGAGGAAGACCGCTTTGACCGGCAGATCGATCGCAAGATTAAAGAGGCGGTGTTTGCGCTGGAGCTGAAGGACCAGTACAGCGACGATCAGATCATGGAGTGGTACCTCAACCAGATCTTCTACGGCAACTTCTCCTACGGCATCCAGGCCGCCTCTCAGCGCTACTTCGGCAAGTCTGCCAAGGACCTGACCCTGGCCGAGGCCGCTATGCTGGCCGGCATCCCCAGCTCGCCGGCCAACTACTCGCCGGTCATCCCCGGCAACGAGCAGCTCGCAATCGAGCGGCAGCACCAGGTACTGGACCTCATGCTCAAACATCACGACAGCATCAAGAAGCTTGTGGACATAACTCCGGCTATGGTTGCGGCGGCAAAGGATGAGCAGCTCTCCTACGCCACTCAGGCCTTCAGCATCAAGGCGCCGCACTTCGTCTTCTACGTCCAGGACCAGCTGACCAAGATGTGCAAGAAGGGCGAGTTCAAAGCGCCGAACGGCCAGGGCTGCGACAAGATCGTTGAGGCGGCCGGCCTTCGCGTCACCACTACGCTGGACCTGGGCCTGGAGCACGCCGCCGAGGACGATCTTGAGGCGATATTAGAGGCCAACGAGAACATCTATGGCGGCCATAACGGTGCTGTCGTCGCTATCGATCCCAGGACCGGTGAGATCTTGACGATGGTCGGCAGCCGCGATTACTTCCGCCAGGACATCAACGGCGAGGTCAACGTCGCCGCGTCGCCGCGCTCCCACGGATCAACGATGAAGATGTTCACCTACTTGACGGCCTTCGAACACGGCTGGGCGCCGTCTTCGGTGGTGAAAGATGCGCCGCTGACCATCGGCGGTCACACCATCAACAACTGGAACAGCTCCTTCCTTGGCGATATTACCGTTCGCAAGGCGATGTCCGAATCCGTCAACACCACCGCCGTCCGCACGGCCATGGAGCTGGGCGAGGACGCCATTGCCAAGACGGCGCACAAGATGGGCATCACCAGCCCTCTCGATAACGATTGCGGCCCAACGATCACCCTCGGCTCCTGCGAGGTGAAGCTGGTTGATATGGCCTTCGCCTACAGCGTGCTCGCCAATAACGGCAACATGATCGGCGTGCCAACGGTGGAGGACCTGCCCAGCGGTTACCGCTCGCTGGACCCGGTCTCCGTGCTCAAGATTCAGGACGCCCAGGGGAAGGTCCTTTATGAGGCCAAGCCGCAGACCAAGCAAGTGGTGCGGCCGGCCTTCGCCTATATGGTCACCGACATCCTCTCGAAAGATGCGATCAGCTGGAGCCGCCTGAGCATTGACCGTCCGGCCGCGACCAAGACCGGCACCAGCGAGCAGTTCCGCGACAACGTGGTCATGGGCTATACGCCGGAGCTGAGCATCGGCGTATGGGTCGGCAACTCGGACGGCACTCCGATGGCTGAAG
>DASRHH010000054.1:0-3177 GCA_035650635.1 Dehalococcoidia bacterium
ATTATAGGTGCGCCGCTCATGGCCGGGCAATCTTCCGGCGCAAGCCCCAGTAGGCGGCGCCGCCGGCCGCCAGGCCCAGGCCGCTGCCCAGGGCGGCAAGGACGACCACGAGCGAGCCATTGCCGGCGGCTGTTGTGCCAATTGGGCCGGCATCATTCGTGCGGTCGTTGTAGATGCTGCCAGTAATGGAGCGGACCTGGGTGCCCGTGCCTGTCGCTGCCGCTGCGGGGTCGCCGTTATTGCTGCCGCTGGCGGTTTGCGCTGCGGCCGGACCGTCCGGGTCGCTTGGCCCGTGGGAGGTGGCCCGCGGCCGCGGTGGCTGCTCGGCTGGCAGAGGCGCCATGGTCGGATAAAAAGTGACGGCGTCGAAATAGGCGGTCGCTGGACCGCTGCCGGCAGGGTAGAGCATCATCCTGAGGCGAGCGCTGCGGGCCGTTGCCGGAGCGATGACGGGGCCAGTATCGAGGACGCGGAACCACGGTGCGTCCGAGGTGAGGCTTTCCAGCGAGTCGGCTGACTCTAGCAACGGACCGCTCGCATCCGGCGTGTCGTACCAGGAGATGCGCAGATAGACCTCCGCAACCCCTGGGTCATTCTTATAGGCTAAGGCGGCGAGCTGATAAGCAGCACCGGCCTGGACGGAGACCGTCTGGTACACCCACTTGACGGCGGTGCTTGAGCTTGTCAGGGCGACGGAGCGGGCGCCATCCGCGGCGATAGTCGATCCGGCGAACTGGCCACCGAACTTCTGCCAGCCGTAGGGCGTGCCGTCCGTCCGCGCCTCTTCGAAGCTACCGTTAACCAGCGTCCCGAATACTGTCGGCTCCGGCGCCACAGGTGCCGGAGCGTCACCGGACGGAGCCGGGCCCGGCTGGGACGTTGGGTCCGGCCCGCCGGATGGTGGCGGCGAAGGAGGGCGTGGGTAAGGCGGGCCGGGCGGTCCCGGCGTGGCAGAAGGTGGGTCCGGTGGGACCGGCGTCGGCGAGGGCGGAGTAGGCGGCGCGGGATCGCCCTGGAAGCTGGCATCGTCGATCAGCAGTGACGCTGGGCTGGCATCCGCGGAGCCAACCACGGAGAAGCGTGCTGTGGCCGCGCCCGCCGGGCTGACGAGCGAGTCGATGCTGGCGGCCTGCCAGGTGCTGGAGGACGCGGCTATGGGGTCGGAGGAGAATCGACCGAGCAAGGAGCCGCTACCGTCGTACCAGCTGACGCGAATATAGGCCAGGCTGACATTGCCCTGGGGTTTAAGCCAGGCCACGGCGTCGTAGGTGCTGCCGGCAGCGACTGCCACCGCCTGATAAGCCTCCGCCGCGCCGCTGCCCGGCGTAAGCAGGCCGGCATAGGCGCCGGAATGGGAGTCGCTGCTCGTCGAGAGGCTAACGGAGCTGTGCCAGCCGCCAGTGCCGGACTCGAAGCCGGGGTTGGCTAGCAACTGTTGGGCCTGGCCTATGGAACTGGAGGCTAGAAGGCATAGCGCGACAGCGGCGAGGAAGAGGCGAAGACCGGCTGCCGGACGCAAAATCGCATAGGAATGGCGCAGAGAATTGAGGCAATTGTAGCCATGCTGCCCGGCCTGTCAAGCACCCGTGAAGAAAACGGTTAATGCCGTGCAGGACTTAGCGGCGGACGGTGACTTTGCGCAGCATCACTGTCTCTGTGAGGGCGTACTCAGCCTCCGGCAATTGACGCTGCTTCTTGCCGGAGACCAGGCTCTTGCCGGACGGCTTGGCGCGAGAGCTTATCAAGTGGCGAACCAGCGCTTTCAGCGCCCACTGGCCCACCGCGCCGGCGGCCACCGCGGTGGCGCCCTTGACGATGGCGGGAGGCCCGCTCTGCCAGCGCTCAGGCAAGTTTTCTTCTCGGCGGACCGGTAGGCGCTGGATGCGCAGGGAAGCCCCGCACTGGCGACAGTAGTTGTCTTCCATCGTGTACTCGGTCTCGCAGCGGCTGCAATGCATATGGGCCTCCTATCGAGAGCGATTATATGGCATGGCCGCTGCTGGCGCCGCTCAGGCGAGGCCGCCGGCAGCGATGGCTGCCTCAATGCGGTCGCTGAGATCGCGCGGCGGCACGGGCTTCCCTGTCGCGTCGACGACCTGCTTGCCCGTAATCCGCAGTTCGCCCGCAGCGAAGGCGCCGACGGTCTCGGCGACGAGCGGTATCTCGCGGGCGACGCCCTGGCGGCGAATCTCTCGGAAGAGGGCATTGTCCTCGCGTTCGCTCTCTTGCACCTCGTCAAGCGACCGTCCGGCGATGTCGGCCCAGAGCATGTCGAAGCCGGGCCCTCGTATCGGGTAGAGGCAGAAGGTCACGGGTGGACCGGCGTCCAGCTCCGGCGTTGCCAAGTGCATCATGACGCCCGCGGTATCGGCCCGCTGCGCGATGAGCTGCCAGATGACGTCCTGCCAGACGCCCTTGGGGCCGCCCGGCGCGGCGGGGTGCAGGTTCAGCAGGTCGTAGCGGTCGCAGAGGAGATCGGAAGCCACGAGCATGTAGCCGGCCAGCACGCCGACATCGAAATCGTAGGGGCGCAGCGCCTCGATGACCTCGCGGTCGTATTCGCGGCGCCACTCCGGCAGTGGGCCGTCCTTCGGAGCCGGCGGCAGGCCGCGACTGCGACGGAACTCGCGATAGGACAGCGTGACCAGCGGGATGCCGTAGCCTTCGACGAGGTGGAGGAAGGCGTCCGTGCTCTCGGCCTCCCCGCGCTTACGGTCGCAGAAGACGACCGCGATCTCAGCGTTGATCTCGCCCGCCACGATGTGTTCATGCACCGCCGCAAGGAGCTTGCGAGAGGTCTGGCCGCGCGATGTCGAGAACCAGCCCAGCTTGAGCATGGGCTAGTCCGTTGGCGACCAGTGTAGCAGCTTGCGGCGCGTCACTGCCCAGCGACTGGCCAGGTGAACCAGGGGGCTGGAGTGCTTCTTGACCAGACGCGCCTGCTTGAGCGACTCCAGGAAGCGGGTCGGGCCGTCGAAGTCCGGCAGCTCGACGTAACTCTGCCCCAACTCGCCGGGCGAGTGGGCATCGCTGACGGCGATCGCCGGGATGCCGTGCTCGGCGGCGAAGCGGCGAGCGCTGGTGTTGTCGCCGGGGGCGAGGCAACGCGCGTTGAAGGACTCGATGACGTCGATCCGGTCGAGCAGGCGCAACAACGTCTCTTCGCCGAGGCCGCTG
>DASRHH010000055.1:0-4206 GCA_035650635.1 Dehalococcoidia bacterium
GAAGTGGCAGGGATGGCGGATGGGCGGCGAGCAGACCCGCAAGTGTACCTCCGCGGCGCCGGCGCGGCGCAGCATGTCGACGACCTTGGGGGTCGTCGTGCCGCGCACGATCGAGTCGTCGACGACGATGAGCCGCTTGCCGCCGATGACCTCCGGCAGCGGGTTGAACTTGAGGTAGACACCCTGGTCGCGCAGGCGCTGGTCCGGCTGGATGAACGTGCGGCCCACGTAGCGGTTCTTGACCAGCCCCTCCGCGTAGGGGATGCCGGACTCGTGGGCGTAGCCGATGGCGGCAGCGATGGCAGAGTCCGGCACGCCGATCACTATGTCGGCCTCCACAGGGTGCTCGCGGGCCAGTTCCCGGCCCATCGCCATGCGGGCGGGGTAGATGAGCTGGCCGTCCATGCGAGAGTCGGGCCGCGAGAAGTAGATGAACTCGAAGACGCAGAGGGCGTTGCGTTCGGGCTCGACAGCTTGAAATGAATTGAGGCCGTCTCTATCGATGATGACGGCCTCTCCGGGCTGGACTTCGCGAATAAAATCGGCGCCCAAATGGTCCAGGGCGCAGGTCTCAGAGGCGACGATATAGCCGCCGTTGAGCGAGCCCAGGCAGAGCGGGCGGATGCCGTAGGGGTCACGCATGGCGAAGAGGAAGTCCGGCGTCATGCCGACGAGGCAGTAGGCGCCCTTGATCAGCTTCATGACCGTGCTGATGCGCTCCGGCCAGTCGGCACCGGGGGCGGAGGCCAGCATATGCGCGATGGCCTCGGTGTCTGTCGATGAGGTGAAGGTGTAGCCGCTGCGCTCCATGCTCTCGCGCAGGACCTCGGCGTTAACGAGGTTGCCGTTGTGGGCCAGGGCCAGGGCGCCATGCGTGCCGGTGACCTGCACCGGCTGGGCGTTCTCGAGCCGGGTCGAGCCGGTGGTGGAGTAGCGGGTGTGGCCGATCGCCATATCGCCGGGGAGGTAAGAGAGGTTGGTCTCGTCGAAGACCTGCGAGACCAGGCCCATGCCGGAGTGATTGTAGAGGCGGCCGCTATGGGCGCTGGCGATGCCTGCGGACTCTTGTCCGCGGTGCTGGAGAGCGTAGATGCCGTAAAAGGCGTGGCGGGCGGCTTCTTCGCCCGGCATATAAACGGCCAGGACTCCGCATTTCTCCTTGGGAGCTTCAGGCACTAATACCGCCCTTTTGTGCGAGAAAGGCTCAGGAGAAGCTGCATGAGCGGGGTCTGACCAAAGGAATGACCTGCCAACATTACCTTTAGGACGTACTACGCTTGCGCTGGGATTGTAACACCGGTCAAGCGGGGGCGCAAACCCAGCGATCTTTAGCAACGCTGCTTGATCTGCTGCTAGTATCTCCGCATGCGACGAGTGCGACTAGCGGTAGAACTTGTGCTGGCTGGGGTAACCGCTCCCTTTATCGTGTTTGATGGCCTTGGGGTAACTCGCCAAAAAGGCATCGACTGGCAATGGCTAGCCCTCATGACCTTCGCAGTTTTCTTGTGTTTGATTTACAAAGACCGTTGGGATGAGCAGGCAGAACTAGCGCGTATTAAGGAAAATCGACCGCAACTGCATTTTGTCGGACTTAGAGTTCTGCAACTTGGTCCAGAAGTTGAAGTGGCTCTCATTCTAGAAAATCCGAATCCCAATCTAGTTGTACGCTATGAGATGCAGCATTCTAAGATAAAACTCGGCAATCATGGGGTCGATGAAAGCGCTCTTCAAGGTAAGACATGGCCTATTATGAGCGGCAAGACAGACCAATACGTGCTGTACAAACATCTCCCTGTCGACATGAGACAGCTTCCCATGACTGGCGAATGCGACTACCTGGCTCTATACGATTCAGAACCGCCGCACGGCCGATTGCACAAGTCCGGACGAAAGTTTTCGTTTACCGTCCACCGAATCGATTCTGGAAACGCACTTGTTCAGGTAGGAACTGACATGGTCATTCTTGACGACTGAGGCGGGACCAGCCTGAGTCCTTCGCGTCAAAAATACCTTCGGTCGCGCAACAGAGGGGGGAGCGCCATTGGGCGCTCCCCTCTTATCCCGGCTTGATCGTGTCTACGGCTCGCGGGGCATGGCGGCTGCCTCTCGCTAACCCTTGCGCCATCGCGCTAAAATACGCGCGTGAGAAGCGGGGGCAGGCCGCCAAGGCGGTACGCGATGAAGGCGCTGCACGAGGCGGGCGAGCAGCTCCTCTCCGAGTTCTACGGCCTCAGTGAGGAAGAGCTGTGCTGGCGCGCCACACCGGAAGACCTGTCGCTGAAGGAGACGGTGGCGCACCTGCGCGACGCACAGGAGCTGGCGCTGGCCCAGTTGCACGCCATCTTCGAGCGCAAGCGCCGCCTCCCGCACTGGGACATCGACCTGCTCCCTGCCGAGCGGGACTACCAGTCGGAAGAGGCATACGACCTGCTGCGCTCCTGCGAGCACTTGCGCACAGAGGTCTCTTACTTCTTCTGGGGCCTCGACTCAGGCGACTGGGACCTGGAGGGCGAGCACCCGTTTCGCGGACGGATCACCGTCGGGCAGATCGCCAAGGAGCTGGCCGACCACGACCTGGGCCACCTCTGGCAGGTGCGTCAGCTGAAGGCGCGCCTGGAGAACGCCGGCCTCAGCCAGAGCCGCCCAGACCCGGACGGGCGAGCTGGGCGCCGGGCCAGGCGCAGCGACCGCTAGATCCCCAGCTCTTTCAGGTGGCCCATCTCATGCACCTGGTACCAGGTGCAGATCATGTCCGCCAGCGGGCCCTGCGGCCCCCAGGGTAGCTTCCACGGCCTGGCCAGCGTCGCGTCGTCCGTGGCCTCCAGCGTCTCGATGTTGACCTTATGATTGGCCGCGATCTCGCCGACGATCTCGTCGACGCTCTTCGCCTCGCGCTCGGACACGTTGCCGGCGTTCCACTCGTTGAGGTTGAAGCCGGGCCGGGCCGGCAGCGATTCGTTACCCTGCTTGACCATGCCGATGTACATGGAAGGGATGTTAGACGTAGCCGCGATGTGGCAGAGCAGCTGCTTGGCGTTCCAGCCACCCTCCGTGGTGTGGGCCTGCTTCCGCCAGGCCTGGTCGTTGGCAGTCTGGGAGATGCGCTCCAGTTCTTTCTGAGCGTCTCGGACGGCGTTGATCGCGTCTTGCTTGCCGGCCATGGTTCCTTCCTTTCGGCTAACTCTTTCCTGAAAATGGCCCCTCTCCTGGAAGGGGAGGGCTAGGGATGGGTCGTCTCCGCCCAGTCCCTCAACTCTTAAATTCGGCGACCACGTCCGCCGCCAGGTCGTAGCGCCCGAACGCGGGCACCAGGTAGACGCCGGCCGCCTTCTCGCGGCAGAGCGCCATCATCTCACGTGCGATAGCCTGGCCCTCGCGCGGGCCGTTCTCGCCGGCGCGGCGCATGCGTTCGCGCACCTCGTCCGGGACGTACATGCCGGGGACCTGCGTGTGCAGGAAGTCGGCGTGACGGTCGTTGTTGAGCAGCAGCACGCCGACAAGGATCGGCAGCCCGAACTGCTTCGCCTTATCGAGGAAACGGTCCAGGCGCTTCTCCTCGAAGACGTTCTGCGTCACGAAGAAGTGCGCGCCGGCCTCCAGCTTGCGCCGCATCAGCCGCAGCTCCGGCTCCAGCGGGTCGGCGTTGAGGTTGGCGGAGGCGCCGATAAAGAAGTCGGCTTTCTGGGCCAGGGCGTCGCCGCTCCAGTCCTGGCCCTCGTTGAGCAGCTTGAGGATGCGGATCAGCCCGACTGCGCTGACGTCCCAGACGCCGACGACGTCCCTGTAGCCGCCGAGGCCGGGCGGGTCGCCGCGCAGGCAGAGGATGTTGCGCACGTCCAGGGCGTGGGCGCCGGCCATATCGGAGTGGATCGCCATCGAGTTGCGGTCGCGTGTCGTGTAGTGCATGACGACCTCGACTCCGAGCTGCTGCTGTAGGATGACGGACATGGCGAAGGAGCTCATGCGCACCTTGGCGGCAGGACTATCGCCGACATTGAGGGCGTCGACGCCGGCCTGCTTGAGCAGTGCGGCACCCTCCAGGGCGCGACGCGGGCTGAGGCCGTGCGGCGGATCGACCTCGACGTTGATGACGAAGCGGCCGGCGGCCAGCTTCTCGCGCAGGCTCGCCGGCTCGGAGACAGCGGTGCGGGCGCCGGTGGGTTGGGTGTCGTCCATATCGAAGCTAGCTTAGCGGACGGCAGGGAG
>DASRHH010000056.1:0-10160 GCA_035650635.1 Dehalococcoidia bacterium
GAGCACGGCCAGGCCACGCCTCAGATGCTGGCCTCGTTGGGAGAGCACCTGGCGCAGCTGCACAAGCGCGCCGAAACCAACCCTGCGATCGCCCGGACCGGAGAGCTGGGCATCCGGCAGGCCTGGCGGGAAAACTTCAAACAGTGGAAGCCCTACATCGGCCGGACGATAACGGCGGAGCAGCACGAACACCTCAAGCGCTACGCCCGCTCCTTCATACAGCGCCACGGCAGTCTCCTCAAGCTGCGCGCGGAGAGCGGCCGCGTGCGTGACTGTCACGGCGACCTACGGTCCGACAGCGTCGTCTTTCGCGATCGTGGCGACATCTGCATCTTCGATTGCATCGAGTTCAATCGGCGCTTCCGCTATACGGACGTCGCCGGCGATGTCGGCTTCCTGGCGATGGACCTGGACTACCGCGATCATCATGAGCTGGCTACAGCCTTCGTCGATCGCTACTTACGACAGTCCGGCGACTCGACGCTGCAGACAGTGTTGCCTTTCTTCCAGTGCTATCGCGCGGCTGTGCGCGGCAAGGTCGAGGGCTTCCTCCTCGATGTTCCCTCGATAAGCGCAACCGAGAAGCGGCATGCCACGGCGGCCGCCAGGCGCTACTTCGAGCTGGCCTGCCGATACGCGGAGGCAGACACGCCTGCCCTGCTCATCACCTACGGGCTGAGCGGTAGCGGCAAGTCCACGCTGGCGCGCGAACTGGCGTCGCAGTTGGGACTCGAAGTCGTGACCTCGGACGTCGTGCGCAAACAGCTAGCCGGCCTGGCGCCGGGCGAACGCCGCCGCGAGGCAGTCGGAGGCGGCATCTACGCCGCCTCCTTCACCGACAACACCTATCGAGCAATGCTAGAACGCGCCGAGTCTGCGCTAAGAGCAGGCCGATCGGTGTTAGTGGACGCGACCTTCCTGCGACGCCAGCACCGCCAGTGGGCCCGGCGCCTGGCCGAACGAGCAGGCGCCCGCTTCCTTTGCCTGCAGGTGCGTGCCCGCGAGGCGACGGTGCGCAGCCGCCTGTACCGGCGCGATCAGCAGGGCAACGACCCCTCAGACGCGCGCTGGGAGGTCTACCTGGCGCAAAAACGGTCGCGGGAGCGGCCGGACGAGCTAACCCGGGACGAACTTCTGATGCTGGACTCAGAGCAGCCGGCCGATAAGCTTATCGATCGGGTGCGCCAGAAACTGCAGCCGACGCTTTAGCGCGCCAGGCGGCGCAACGCCAGCAGATAGACCAGCCGCCAGGCTAACAGCAGCACGCCGTTAAACACCAGCGCCACGACCGTAAATCCGGACCAGAAGTCGCGCTCAAAGACGGCGCTGCGCAAGGCCAGCGCCAGCAGCCCGCAGAGGAGCCAGATGGGCAGCAGGCGCCAGATCGCTGAAAGACGGTCGCTGATCGGCGGACGGAAGGCGCCTAGCGGCGGGCCGACGACGAACCAGACCGCGACGAACGGCAGGAAAGAGCGCCCGACAGTGGAGGCGCTTAGCCCATCTTCGTGGCCGGAGGCGCCAGCCAGCAGGAACACAGCGAAGACCGCCAGGTCGCCCAGGGGCAGCAACAGCGACAGCCGGTGCTCTTCGCCGCCGTCCACAGAGACAGCCTCGGGCGGACTAGCTACGGCCCGTGGAGCCATGGCCGGCGCCTCCGCGGACCGTCGTCGAAAGCTCAGCAACCTCCGCCAGCTCGACCGCGGCCAGCTGCGACACCACGAGCTGCGCGATGCGCTCGCCGTGGCTTACTGAGTACGACCGCGCAGACCCGACAGTATACATCGTCACCAGGACTTCGCCCCTGTAATCCGCATCGATCGTGCCGAAGGTTACCTGCACCCCCTGCAACGAGAGGCCGGAACGCGGCCGCACCTGCACGTCGAAGCCGGGCGGCGCCTCGATGGCGATGCCCGTCGGCACAAGCAGCGGGTCCGGGCCGACCTCCAGCGTCCGGCTCTCGCCAAGGCAGGCGTAGAGGTCGAAGCCCGTGGCGCCGGGCGTGGCCCGCTGCGGCAGGCGAGCGTCCGGCCGCAGTCGCTTCACCCGGATGATCGCGCTCACCGCGCAGGCTCGATGGCCGGTATCAGGGAGCGATCGAACTCGCCAATGCGCTGCGGCCCCAGCTCGCGCAGGCTCGCGGCGCAGCTTTCGGTTGCCGCCACCAGTGCATCGAGATCGATGCTCAGCCGGCCCGGTCGCAGTGGCCGCAGCAATGCCAGGCCGCCTTCCCAGAGACTGAGCGCGCCGCGATAGTTGCCGCGCAGCAGGTGGTGGAAGCCGGCTGCCAGCTTGATGATGCCGTGGTAGAGCCCGCGCGATTCCGAGTCGTCCTCGGCTAGCCAGAGGTCTTCCAGTGTCTCGTGGCAATCGTAGAAGCGCCATCTGTTGAACTGGCGGACGCCTTCCAGTAACGCCTCGGGTTGGATCGAGGCGGCCGAGCGGCGCGACGGACTGGCCACGGCGCTCTCCTAGCGGGGCGAGTCCGCTACCTGCAGCGGGATGACCTCGTTCAGGCTGCCCTGGCGGTATCCGGCGAGGTCCAGCGCCACGTAGCTGTAGCCCAGCTCTTTGAGCCGGGCCACTGCCTGCTGCCGCTGTGGAAGCAGCAGCGACATGCCCTCGTCATCGGTCTCGATGCGGGCGATGCGGTCGTGGTGGCGCACCCGTAGCTGCCGCAGGCCGAGGCCGCGCAGGTAGGCCTCCGCCTGCTCAATGCGGCTCAGCGCCTGCACCGTGACCGGCTTGCCGTAGGGGATGCGAGAGGCCAGGCAGGCCATCGCGGGCTTGTCCCAGGTCGGCAGGCCGCGCTGGCGGGAGATCTCGCGGATCTCGGCCTTGGTCAGGCCTGCCTCGACCAGAGGACTGCGCACCTCGCGCTCGGCAGCGGCGCGGCGGCCGGGACGAAAGTCGCCGGTGTCGTCCAGGTTGCAGCCATCCACGATCGTCCGGAAGCCGCGCTCCTGCGCGATCGCCGAAAGCCGGCCGTAGAGCTCGTCCTTGCAGTGGAAGCAGCGCTCCGTGCTGTTGGCGACGTATTCCGGATTGTCCATCTCGCGCGTGTCGATGACTTCGTGGCGAATGCCGATTTGGGCTGCCAGCTGCCGTGCCTCTTCCAGTTCGGCGGCCGGCACGGAGGGCGAATACGCCGTCACGGCCAACGCCCTGTCGCCCAGAACGTCGTGCGCGATAGCGGCGACAAAGGTACTATCGACGCCGCCGGAGAAGGCAACGATTGTCGGCCCCAGTTCGGAAAATATAGCTCGCAGTCGTTCCAGCTTGGCTTCCATGGCGTGTCCTCGCTCTCGTAGGTCAGCGTAGCCGCTGGGCGGACGCCCGTCAAAGCACCGGGCAGACCGCCCCAGTCTGAAGGCTAGGGCATGCGGAGCCGTGGCTAACTGACCTCGCCGGAGATATTCTCCCAGAGGCGAGCGGCGCGGCGGGCCAGGCCACGGTTCTCCGGCCGCTTGAGGTCCGGGTCCTGCTCCAACAGACGGATTGCCGCCTCACGCGTCTCCTCGATCAGGGCGACATCTGTCAGGCTGGCGACCTTGAGGTCGGGCAGGCCGGACTGTCGCACCCCGAAGTATTCGCCGGGGCCGCGCAGCCGCAGGTCCTCCTCCGCCAGCTGGAAGCCGTCGTCCACCTGCTCCATGATGCGCAGCCGCTCCTGCACCTCCTCCGACGCGTTCTCCGTCAGCAGCAGGCAGTAGGCCTGGTGCTGGCTGCGCCGGACGCGGCCGCGGAACTGGTGCAGCTGCGCCAGCCCGAAGCGATCGGCGCCCTCGATGAGGATGACGGTCGCGTTGGGCACATCGACGCCAACCTCCACCACCGCCGTTGAGACCAGGACGTCCAGCTCGTTGTCGCGGAAGGCGCGCATGGTGGTGTCTTTCTCGCTCGACCCCTGACGCCCGTGCAGCAGGCCCAGACGCAGGTCCGGGTAGACGTGCTGCGAGAGGCGCTCGTACTCCTGCACGGCCGCGCGCGCCGCCACGGCCTCTGACTCCTCGACGAGCGGGCAGATGACGTAGGCCTGGCGCCCGCCCTTCACCTGCTGGCGCAGGAACTCGTAGGCCCGGTTGCGCTGGTCCGGCCGCACCCGGTGGGTGCGCACCGGCGGCCGGCCCGGCGGCATCTCGTCCAGCACCGTCACGTCCAGGTCGCCGTAGACGGTGAGGGCCAGCGTGCGCGGGATCGGCGTTGCCGTCATCACCAGCACGTGTGGGTAGGCTCCCTTCTCGCGCAGGGCAGCCCGCTGCAATACGCCGAAGCGATGCTGCTCGTCTATGACGCCGAGCCCGAGGCGCGAGAATGAGACCTCTTCCTGGATGAGGGCGTGCGTACCGACGACGATATCGCTCTGGCCGGCGGCGATCGCTTGCTGCGCCTCCGTGCGTTCGCCGGCCTTGAGGCTGCCGGTAAGTAGTGTGACGCGCAGCGGGCGCTCCAGGTAGGGTGGCTGCAGAACGACGAAGCCACTCCCCAACACCGAGAACCAGAGGCCATCGCCGCTGCCGGTAGCGCCCGCGTCCAGCAGTCGCGCGAAAGTGCGATAGTGCTGCTCCGCCAGCAGCTCAGTCGGCGCCATGATGGCCCCCTGGTAGCCGGAGGCCACTGCTGCGAGCAGAGCCGTCGCGGCGACCACGGTCTTGCCGCTACCGACATCGCCCTCCAGAAGCCGGTTCATCGAGACGTTCTGTCCGAGGTCGCGCAGGATGGCGCGGTTGGCGCGCGCCTGGGCTCCCGTCATCACGAAGGGCAGGCTCTCGATAAAGCCCTGCTCTACGGCCGGTGGCAACGCCAGCGGCGGCGCCTGGGCGTCCTGCTGCCAAACCTGGCGTCGCTTGACCACGCCCAGCTCGATCGTCAGCAACTCCTCGAAAGCTAGGCGCCGCCGCGCGGCCTCCATCTGCTCGCGGCTGTCCGGAAAGTGCACCTGGCGGATCGCCTTAGGTGCCGGCATCAGCTTGTGCTTCGACACCAGGGCCGGTGGGAGCTCGTCGCTCACCTGGTCGGCGAACAGTTCGATGGCATCGCGGGCGAGCTTGCGCAGGACCTTCTGTGGGAGCCCTTCGGTCGATGGATAGACCGGTACCAAGCGCCGCGTGTTCAGCGAGTCGGCGTCTACCGGTTCCCACTCCGGGTTCTCCATCTGCAGGCGGCCGCGAAAAGCCGTCACCTTGCCGCTGAGCGCCAGCTTGCCGGAGCTGCGCAGCGTCCGCGCCAGGAACGGCTGGCCCCACCAGATGACCCGCAGCGTGCCCGTGTCGTCGCGGATGACGGCCTCCGTCGCCTTGCGCCGGCCAACTGTCGTGGGCCCGGCGGTCCAGACGTCCGCGATGATGCTCTGCTCCTGACCGATCATCAGCTCTGAGATGGTGCAGACGTTGCTGAAGTCATTGTAGCGATGCGGGAAGTGGAAGAGCACGTCGCGCGCGGTCTTGATGCCGAGGCGCTCCAGCTTGCTAACGTAAGTCCGGCTCAGGCCTTTGAATAGCGAGACCGGCGCCTCCAGCGAGCCGGGCGCCCGCACCTTCGGCTGCATCCCGGCCACCGTTCGTCGCGCCGCCGGCCGCGCGATGGCCGGCGGGGCTTCAGCCAACGCCTTCAGCAACTCCTCGACGACGCGCTTGCGCTGAATGGGATGCAACTCGGCGTAGCCACGGCCGGGCAGAGCCTCCAGGACCTGCCGGAAGCGGTGCGTAGCGGGCAAGCGATACTCCGAGACGATTCGCTGCAAGTGCGGGTCAAGACCGCCGACGACCGCCACGTTGGTGTAGCGCTTCTTCTGCTCCAGCTGGAGCATGCCGCGCAGGCGCTCCCAGCCCTCGGTCATGCTGCGCCCTTTCGCCTGAGCACGCCGACGCCGATCGTTCCCGACCCGGTGTGCACGCCCAGTACCGGCCCGATGCGGGTCTCGTAGAGCGGTACGCCCGGGTAGACCGCCGCCAGCCGGTCACGCATTGCGGCGGCCTCGCCCGGCACCGTGTTGTGCGCCACGGCCACGGCCTCAGGATTCGATTCGGCGGCCATCATCTGGAAGAGCCGGTCGAGGGCCGCCGAGCGGCTGCGCACGCGTTCCTCCGGATGCACCTCGCCATCCCGAATGCTGAGGATTGGCTTGATGCTGAGCAGGTGGCCCAGGAAGGCGTTGGCGCGGCCGATGCGGCCGCCGCGCCGCAGATTTTCCAGCGTGTCGAGGACAAAAGCGACCCGCAGGCGCGGAATCATGTCAGCGACCAGCGCCGCCAGAGCGGGCAACGTTGCCCCCGCCTGCGCGGCCTCGGCGGCGCGGATCACCAGGATGCCGAGGCCAAGCGAGCCGGTCAGCGAATCGACCACCTCGATGGAGATCGAAGACTCGAGCATGGTGGCCGCCTGGACGGCGTTGGAGTACGTAGCGGAGAGCTTGCTGGAGAGGTGCAGTGAGAGGATGCCATCGCAGCCGCCGGCCAGCGCGGCTTCGTAGGCCCGCAGGAAATCGCCGATGGCCGGCGCAGCCGTGGTTGGCAGAGTCGAAGATGTCTGCAAGCGGCGATAGAACTCCTCCTGGCCGATCTCGATGCCTTCGCGCAGCGTCTGGTCACCGAAGATGACATTGAGCGACACGACGTGCACGCTCAACCGCGCGGCCATCTCTGCCGGGAGGTCTGCCGTACTGTCGGTTACTATCGCGATCGCCATAGCTATTCCAACGAGGCGATGTAGTGGTAGTGCGGCTGTCCGCCGGCGACAACCTCGACCTCACAGCCAGGGTGCCGGGCGCGCAGATCCCCGGCAAGCTTCTCCGCGCTTGCTGCCGCGGTGCCGGCGCCGTAGTAGACGGTGATGAGGCCGCCGTCTGGCGAGAGGCTGGCCAGCGCGCCCAGCAGCGCCTCCTCTGGCGAATCGGCGGCCAGAGCAAGCTCATCGTCGACGATGGCGATGGCGCGCCCCTCCGGCACCTCCACACCGGCGATGCGGGTGGCCCGCACTGCTCGTGTCACCTCGATAGTGCGCACGCCGGCCACCGCCTCCGCCATGGCGTCCAGGTTCGCCCCCAGACTGCGCTCCTGGTTGAGCGCCAGCGCCGCCGCCACGCCCTGGGGCAGGGAGCGCGACGGCAGCACCTGCAGCGGCTTGCCGGTCAGGCCAAGCGCCTGCTCGGCGGCGAGCACGACGTTCTTGTCGTTGGGCAGCACGATAACGGTCGGCGAGGCGCAGGATTCGGCAGCGCGGGCAATCTCGCCGGCGCTCGGGTTCATGGTCGGGCCGCCCTCGACGACGACGCTGACACCCAGGCTCAGCAGAACATCGCGCAGACCGGGTCCGGACGCGACGGCTACCAGGCCGATCGGATGGACCTCCGTCGGTGCTGGCGCTAGCGCCTCGTGCTGCTCTAGGAAGCGCTCGGCTTGCTGGCGGATGTTGTCCACTTTGACCTGCGTTAGAGAGCCGATGCCGGAGCCGTAGGCCAGCGCCGCGTCGGGATCGTCCGTGTGAACATGCACGCGCAGCAGCCGCTCGGCGCCGACGACCAGGACGGAGTCGCCCAGCTGCTGCATGCGCTCGCGCGTGGCAGCCAGGTCCAGACGTTCGCCGCCGACGAGGAACTCGGTGCAGTAACCGTAGAGCGATGACTCGCGTCCGTGCAGCTCCCGCGTCACCTTCAGCCAATCCTCCTCAACAGGAGATCGCTGCGCTGCCGGCGCTAGCTCCTCGCCACGGGCATGCGCGGCCAGGCCCTGCAGCAGCACGAAGAGTCCCTGACCGCCGGCATCGACTACGCCGGCCTCAGCCAGCGCCGGCAGCTGTCGGGGCGTCCGCTGCACGGCGGCCTGAGCAGCATCGGCCGCGCTTGCCAGCACGGCGCCAACATCGCCTACGGACTCCATCTCGACAGCGGCCTCGGCAGCAGCACGCACCACCGAGAGGATCGTACCTTCGACAGGCTGTGTCACGGCCTTGTAAGCGGCGTCGGAGCCAGCTGAGAGGCCACACGCCACGGTCGCGCCGTCGAGATGTTCGAGCCCCTCGCAAGCGGCCGCAAAGCCACGCAGTACCTGCGAGAGGATGACGCCGGAGTTGCCGCGCGCACCCATGAGCGCGCCATGGGCCATGCCGGCCCGGACGCCGGAGACAGTGGCGGACGCAGGCAGGCGCTCGGCTTCCTCCATGGTGGAGCGCATCGTCAGGAACATGTTGGTGCCGGTGTCGCCGTCGGGCACGGGAAAGACGTTGATAGCGTTGATCTCGGAGACGTGGCGCTCCAGCCAGGCGGTAGCGGCGACGAAGGCAGAGCGTAGGTCGCTGCCGGAGAGGCTACCGGACGCTGCTGGCTCTGCCTTGCCCATGTTTCAGCCGGATGCTACCATACCTGAGGCTTGGCTCGAAACGGATGATCGGATCGAGCCGTCATCGCCAGATTCAGAAGAGGACTATCGAAATGGCCCGTTGCGATATCTGCTCAAAAGGGACGGTCTTTGGCCGCAACATCCGGCACCGTCACGCCGGACGCTGGGAGCGCCGCGCGCCCAAGACCAATCGCACGTTCAAGGCCAACGTCCACAAGAAGACCCTGCACTTCGACGGGATTCCTCTGCGCATCAACGTCTGCACCCGCTGCCTGCGCAATTACCTGAAGCTGGCCACCTAGAGCCCTCGCGGCCCTAGAGCGTCCGTCCCGCAGTTTTCACCGACTCCCGCAGCTTGGCGATGTTATCCGTAATGGAAGCTGTCTTGTTGAAGACGGCCGAGGCGGCCACCAACACGTCGGCGCCGGCAGCCACGCACCCGGGCGCGGTCCCGATCGATACTCCGCCATCGATCTCGATCTCGGCGCCCCAGCGGTGCTCGTCCAGCAGCTTGCGCAGGCGGCGGGTCTTCGGCAGGACGCTCTCGATGAAGGCCTGGCCGGAGTAGCCCGGGTTTACCGCCATCAGCATCACCTGGTCCAGCTCCGGCAGGATCTCCTCGATCTCGCTCAGCGGCGTGCCTGGATTAACGCTGACGCCGGCCCGCTTGCCACGCGACTTCACCGTCTGGACGATGCGATGCAGGTGGGTTGCGGCCTCTACGTGGACGTTAATGATGTCGCCGCCGGCGTCCAGGAAGCTCTCGATATGCTTCTCCGGCTCGACGACCATGAGGTGGATATCGAAAGTCAGGTTGGTGACCGGGCGCAATGACTGCACAATCGGCAGACCCATCGAGATCACCGGCACGAAGCGGCCGTCCATCACGTCGATGTGGATGTAGTCGGCGCCGGCGGCTTCCGCCTCCCGCACCTGCTCGCCCAGGTGAGCGAAGTCCGCCGAGAGGATGGATGGCGCCAGCTTGACGAAGCCGATCATGATGCCTCCAGGCTCTTGCGGGCGCGCTTCAGTGCTGCCACGACGCGCTTCGGCGCGGTGCCGCCCGGCACGTCGCGTGCAGACAGCGAGGCGCGCAGGTCGAGGCCAAGCACGTCCTCGGCGAAGTGCGGCGAGAAGCGCCGGTACTCCTCCAGCGTGAGCTCCCGCAACGTCTTACCGCGTTCACGGGCGTAGTCCACAAGGCCCGCCACTGCCTGGTGCGCCTCGCGAAAGGGCAAGCCTTGCCGCACCAGATAATCGGCCAGGTCGGTCGCCAGCGCGTAACCGCCCTCGGCCGCAGCCTCCAGGCGGGCGGCATCGAAGCGCAGGCCCGGCAGCATCGCCGCGAACACGTCCAGCGACGGCATGAGCACGTCGACTGCGTCGAACAGTACCAGCTTATCCTCCTGCAGGTCGCGGTTGTAGGCCAGCGGCAACCCCTTGAGCGTGGTCAGCAGCGCCAGCAGGTCACCGAAGACGCGGCCCGTGCGACCGCGCGCCAACTCCGCCACGTCCGGGTTGCGCTTTTGCGGCATGATCGAGGAGCCGGTGGCGAACTCTTCCGGCAGCTCCAGGAAGCCGAACTCCGCCGATGACCAGAGGATGATCTCCTCCGCCAACCGTGAGACGTGGGTCATCGTCAACGCGGCCGCCGAGAGGAAGTCGACCACGAAGTCGCGGTCAGCGACGGCGTCGATGCTGTTCTCCGAGATTCGGCTGAACCCCAGCTCGTCGGCCACGAACTCGCGATCGATCTCGTAGACCACGCCGGCCAACGCGCCGGAGCCGAGGGGCAGGACATCGGAGCGGCGATAGCACTCGGCGAAG
>DASRHH010000057.1:0-5526 GCA_035650635.1 Dehalococcoidia bacterium
AGCGAGCACTGCGGCTACAAGAACTCCAAGCCGCTGCTGCGCATGCTGCCCTCCGAGGGGCCGCAGGTGCTGACCAGCCGCGGCAGCGAGAACGCCGGCGCCATCGACATCGGTGACGGCTGGTGCGTCGTCATGAAGATCGAGTCGCACAATCACCCGTCGGCGATCGAGCCCTACGAGGGCGCGGCCACCGGCGTTGGCGGCATCGTGCGGGACATCTTCGCCATGGGCGCCCGGCCGATCGCCATCCTGGACTCGCTGCGTTTTGGGCCGTTGAGCGACGGGCATAGCCGCTATCTGTTCGGCGGCGTCGTCTCCGGCATCAGCGGCTACGGCAACTGCCTCGGCATCCCGACGGTCGGCGGCGAGACCTACTTCGACGAAGCGTACGCGGCTAACCCGCTGGTCAACGCCATGTGCGTCGGCCTCGCCCGCGCGGACGGGCTGGTCAGCGCCACGGCGGGCGGCGCCGGCAACCTGCTGATGCTGATCGGCGCTGACACCGGCCGCGATGGCCTACACGGCGCCTCCGGCCTGGCCTCTCGCAGCGACCCCAACGCACGCTTCGACGAGCTGCGGCCGGCGGTGCAGGTGGGCAACCCGTTCCTGGAGAAGATGCTGATGGAGGCCTGCCTGGACCTGGCAGAGAACCATCGCGATTGGATTGTCGGCATCCAGGACCTCGGTGCGGCCGGACTGACATCGGCGGCGGTGGAATCGGCCGCGCGAGGCAACTCCGGCATCGTGCTCGACGTGGCGAAAGTGCCGCGGCGCGAGGAGGGCATGACGCCGTACGAGGTCATGCTCTCGGAGTCCCAGGAGCGGATGTTGATCATCGCCCGCGACGGCCACGAGGGCGACGTAGCGGCGCTCTGCGAGCGCTGGGAGGTGCCCTGGGCCCTCATCGGCCGCGTAACCGGCGACGGCCTGGTGCGCATTGAGGATGACGGCCGCGAGGTCGCAGTCCTCTCGACGGAGGTGTTGACGGAAGCGCCAGAATACACGCGCGAAGGCCGGCCGCCGGCGGAGCTAGTGGAGCTGCGGGCGCTGGACCTGGCAGCGCTGCCGGACGTGACGAACGCCAACGTGGCCCTGCTGCGGCTGCTGGGATCGTCGAACATCGCCTCCAAGCGCTGGATCTATCGCCAGTACGACCAGTCGGTGCTGACCAACACCGTCGTCGAGGCGGGCGCCGATGCGGCCGTGCTGCGCATCAAGGGCACGCAGCGCGGCATCGCCTTTAGCACCGACTGCAACGGCCGCTACTGCTACCTGGACCCCTACCAGGGCGCCATGATCGCGGTCGCGGAGGCCGCCCGCAACCTGGTGTGCCTGGGCGCGAGGCCGGTCGCCGTCACGGACTGTCTGAACTTCGGCAACCCGGAGAGCGCTGAGGTCTACTGGCAGCTGCAGCAATCTGTGCGCGGCATCGCGGACGCCGCGCGCAGGCTGGGGACGCCGGTGATCTCCGGCAACGTCAGCCTCTACAACGAGACCGGCGGCCACCCCATCTACCCGACGCCGGTGATCGGCATGATGGGCATCCTCGACGACGTCAGCCGCGTCTTGCGACCCGGGTCCGCCTCGGCCGGCGACGAATTGATCCTGCTGGGCGCAGGCCTGGAGCAGCCGCCGGCCACCCTGGCCGCCAGCGAACACCTGAAGCTGGCGCACGGCCTGGTGGCCGGTCAACCGAGCATCGACCTGGAAGCGGAGGCCACCGTGCAGGGTGTGGTCTTGGAGGCGATCGAGAATGGGCTGCTTTCCGCCGCGCACGACTGCTCGGACGGCGGGCTGGCGGTCGCCCTGGCGGAGATCTGCCTGTGCGAGGACGTTGGCCTGGACGCGAGCGGCGTTTCGCTAGGCGGACGGCTGGACGCTGCACTCTTCGGTGAAGCGCAGTCGCGCATCGTCGTAACGGTGCGCCCAGAACATGCCGCCGAACTGCGGGCGTTGGCAGAGCGGGCCGGCGTAGCCGCCACCGCGCTCGGCACGCTGACCGCCGACCGGCTGCGCCTCGGCCAAGCGCTCGACCTACCGCTGGCGGAGCTGCGCAATGCCTACGAGGGCGCTATCGCGGAGGCCATGCGCGGCGGGCAGGCAGTCACTTGAAGCGGCTTGACACAAGCCGCGTACGTTTGTTCTAATAAGTGCAAAACTAAGCGGTGTTGAGAGCATGTCAGTAACTGTGGGGATAAGCCGATTGCCGGCCGAACAGCCGGAACACATCATGGGAGAGGACTGAGATGAAGATCGTTTTTCTAGAAGAGGTCGAAGGGTCGGGCCACATCGGCGACGTCAAGAACGTCGCCAACGGCTTCGCCCGCAACTACCTGCTGCCGCGCGGCCTGGCCGCCCCGCCGACCGAACACTACCTGGCGATCGCCAGGATCAAGGCGGAGAAGGATCAGAAGCGCCAGGAGAAGCTGGACGACGAGGCCCGCGAGCGGCTACTGCCCAAGGTCGAAGGGCGCGACCTCACCCTGGAGGTGCGCGTCGGCCAGCAGGGCAAGCTGTTCGGCTCGGTGACCGCGCGCGACGTGGCGGAGCTCCTGCAGGCGGAGTCCGGCCTGGAGCTGGAGCACCGCCAGGTGCAGCTGGCCCAGCCGATCCGCGACCTCGGCAACTACGACGTCACCGTCCGGCTGACCCGCAACATCCACGTTCCGGTCCGGCTGCACGTCATCCCCATTGGCGGCGTTGTCCAACCCGACGAGGAAGAAGAGGACGAAATCTACGTCGCGGACCTCGAGGCCACACCGTCGGAGGCGACTGCTGCCGCTGAGCCTGCTGCTGAAGCCGCCGAAAGCGCCGCCGGCATAGAGGCCAGCTCTGAGGCTGACGAATCCGAGGCTGAATCAGAAGAGGACGCTGAGGAAACGGCGGAGGACGAGCCCGAAGAAGCATAGCCGCATAGCTGCCGGCCAATGGCCGGCGCGGAGGAGGCGAACGACAGCCGAATATGGTAGTTGAGAAGCTGCCACCTCACGATATCGAGGCTGAAGAGGCTGTAGTCGCCTCCATCCTTGTCGACTCTGAAGCAATCTACAAGGTCGCCCCCCTCCTCAATCCAGAGGACTTCTTCCGAGAAAAGAACCGCTGGGTCTTCGAGACCTGTAAGGAGCTCTGGGAGCGCGGCGACCCGATCAACCAGATCACGGTCGCGCATGAGCTTGCCCGCCGCGACCAGTTGGACCAGGTGGGCGGTGTTGCCTATCTGAGCCAACTGGTCGGCGACCTGCCCACCCCCCTCGTGGCGGAGCACTACGCTCGCTTGGTCCGCCGCGACTCCGCTTATCGTAACCTCATCTCGGCGGCGCAGCAGATCGCCCAGATGGCCTATCGGGCGGAAGACCCCAACGTCGGCAACGTCCTGACGCAAGCCGAATCGCTGATCGCCGCCGTCCGCCACAGCCAGGACGTCCAGGACTTTGTCCACATCAGTGAGGTGCTGGAGCGCTACCAGGAGATGGCGGCCGCCCTCACCGGCCCCAATGCCGCGGAGACGCGAGCCATCACCACAGGCTTCATGGACCTCGATACACTGCTCCTGGGCGGCCTCAAGCGTTCCGACCTCATAATCGTGGCCGCGCGCACTGGCCTGGGCAAGACCTCATTGCTGCTGAACTTCGCCCGCAACGCAGCAATGCGCCAGCACGCGGTGGTGGCCGTGTTCAGCCTGGAGATGGCCGCCGAGCAGCTGGGCCAACGCCTCATGGCCATGGAATCCAATGTCGATTCCAGCAAGATCGGCTCGGGCGTCCTCAACGACCGCGATGAGCGGCTGCTCAACCAGTCGATCGCGCGACTGGCCGAGACGCAGATCTACATCGACGACACGGCCACCCTCACCCTGGCCGACGTCCATTCCAAGACCAAGTCGCTGCAGAAGGACCGCGGCCTCGACCTGGTGGTCGTCGATTATCTGCAGCTGATGCAGAGCGGTACCCGGGTAGAGAACCGGGTGCAGGAAGTGAGCTACATCTCGCGTTCGCTGAAGGCGTTGGCGCGCGACCTTGACGTGCCGGTCGTAGCGGCGGCCCAGCTCTCCCGCGCGGCCGATACCCGCGCTACCCACGTGCCGCAACTGAGCGACCTGCGCGAGTCCGGCAGCATCGAGCAGGACGCCGACGTCGTGATGTTCGTGTATCGAGAGTCGGCCTATGTCAGGCGAGAGGAGTGGGAGGAGATGCACCGCGACCAACCGACCCGCTCCTACCCCGGCGAAGACGCCCAGATCATCGTCGCCAAACACCGCAACGGCCCCACGGCGACCGTGCACCTGCGCTTCCGACAGCGTATCTCCCGCTTTGAAGACCTGCTGGTGCAGGAGCCAGAGGAATGGGAAGAGGAGCCCGAGTAGACGGCGAGGGCTTCGCCGGCTTCCCGGCCGGCGCCCTGGCCACCGCCGTCCCCAGCGCCTTCTTTACCGACATCCTGCCGCAAGTCGAATCGGCGGAGGAGATGCTGGTCTCGGTCTATTTCTGCTTCCTGCAGACGCTGCCGGCCAACCGCCGCCGGCCGCTTAGCGTGGCCGAATTGCGAGCGGACGGCGGCCTGATGCGGGCGCTGGGCCGGCTGAGCGCTCTGCCGGCGCCAGAAGCCCTGGACAAGGGCCTCAGCGCAGCGGCAGAGCGCGGGCTGCTGCTCTCTGTAGACCACGGCTATCTGCTGAACACCGCCGCCAACCGGCGGGCGCTGGCCACCGGCCGCCTGGCGGCGGCGCCGGAGTCCGAGCCGCCACCGGCGCCTGAAGCGCCGCCCAACATTTTCCGCCTCTACGAGGACAACATCGGCCCGATCACGCCGTTGCTTGCGGAGGAGCTGGCCGAGGCCGAGCAGCGTTTCCCAGGCCGCTGGCTAGAGGAGGCCTTTCGCGAGGCCGTGAGCCTGAACAAGCGTAGTTGGCGCTACATCGCCGCAATACTGGAGCGTTGGGCTGCGGAGGGCCCGGACTATGAGACGGCTGGACGAGATCCTGAAGCAGACCGACTTGAACAGCGCTACCTCGCGGGCAGGCGAAGAAGCTCCTACGGCGGCTAGCGAACCGGAAGAGTCGGCGGTCTGCCCGCTCTGCGGCGGCGCTGGCCTGGTGCGGCGCTCCCTGCCGCTGGGTCATCCTGACTTCGGCAAGGCGTTCCCCTGCCGCTGTGTCCGCGACGAGAGTAGCTCCCAGCGGCTGGAGCGCTTGCAGCGCTTCAGCAACCTGCGCTTCTACCTGCGCCTGACGTTTGACAACCTGATACCGGAAGGTCGCAGCGGCGATTCCGCGAATCGGTCCCGGTTCGCGGCCGCCACCGCCGCGGCTAAGGGATTCGCCGCGAACCCGAGCGGCTGGTTGGTGTTCAGCGGCCCCAGCGGCTGCGGCAAGTCCCACCTGGCCGCCGCCATCGCCAATCGCTGCATCCAGGAAGGCACTCTGACACTCTTCGTTGGCGCGCCGGACCTGCTGGACCACCTGCGGGCCGCCTACCGGCCGGACAGCGAGGTGCAGTTCGACTCGCTATTCGAGCAGCTGAGCAGCGT
>DASRHH010000058.1:0-3960 GCA_035650635.1 Dehalococcoidia bacterium
TGAGCTGCAGGCGTGCGCAGATCGGCTGACACAGCACGGCATAAGCCATTCCGGCATCCTGGAGATGGCCACCGGCCCGATCCTCAACTTCAAGGACCCGGACGGGATCGCCCTGGCCATCGCCCTTCCGCCGCGGGATCCCCAAGCCCATTCTTGACGCACGCCAAATCGCTGTAAGAACAACCGGAGGCACTCACTCGTGAACAAAACGCAGATCAATCCCTGGACCTGGCAAGACCAGCGCGGCTTTTCGCAAGCCTGGAAGGTGGAGGACGGCCGGACGGTCATCTTCATCTCCGGCCAGGTCAGCAATTCTCCGGAGGGCCGTCCGTTGCACGAGGGCGACTTCGCCGCCCAGGCTCGGATCGTCTTCGAGAACTTGCGCACCGTACTCGAGCGCGCAGGCGCTTCCCTGGAGCACGTCGTCAAGCTCGGCGTGTTCCTGACAGACATGAGCCGCATGCCGGAGTACGGCGCGGTGAAGGCCGAATTCTTCAAAGGGCCGCAGCCGGCGTCGACGGCCGTGGGGGTCAGCGCGTTGGCGGCGCCCGCCTACATGATCGAACTTGAGGCGACGGCGGTGGTATAGCGGACGTGGCGTCCGCCTCGTTTACGGATTCTTCCGGGGCAAGACCAGGGTGACAGTCGTGCCTTTTCCGACGCCCGGTGACTCCAAGGTCAATTCGCCCCCGTGAGCCGCGGCAATCCCTTGAGCGATAAACAGCCCCAGACCCGTGCCCTCGATTTTGTGCTGGATGGCGTCGTCCGAGCGGTAGAACGGGGCAAACACCTGGGCGCGGTCCGACGCTGACACGCCGATCCCCTGATCCTTCACCTGCACCACGACGCGCCGGTCCGCGTCGTTGCTGATCAGAACGTCCACATCGCCTTCCGCGGCGTACTTGAGGGCATTGGCGATGACGTTCTCCAGCAGGCGCTGGATCTGCATCGCATCCCAATCGCCGCTGGTCTCCGCCGATGGCTCGACCCGGATTTTGACCCGCCGCCGAGCTTCATCGCCCATCGACGAGACGATCCCCTCGATGGATTCTTTGATGTCCATCGGCTTGAGCAAGAGCTCGGTGGTCCGCATGCTGGCCTGGCTGGCAGTGAGGAAGCGCTCGATCCACTCCATGAGACGGGACACCTGCGACACAATGACCGAGGCGGCATTGCCGACTCGTTCGCTTTCCGGATCGCGACCGAGCAGTTGGGCGTAGCCCTTGATTGTCGTCAAGGGCGTGCGCAGGTCGTGGACTATGAGTCCGGCGGTTTCACTGCGTTCCTGTCGAAGGGCCTCTTCGAGCGCCTGGGCGGCCGTGACGGCGGCTCCAAACAGCACGTCATATACGACCAGCTCGGCAGCAAGCACCTCCTCCAGCGGCAGTTCCTCGTCGGACACCTCGGCCCGTATTTCCCGGCTGGCCTCCTGAACCAGGATCCGCAGTTCGGTGATGACTTCGCTGATCCACAGACCCTGGATCAAGCGTGAGCGAGCATGTTCTGACGCCGCTTCGCGAAGGCTCTGCGCCCGATAACCCAGTGGTTCTCGCTCATCTGCACTCGGCAGCAGATTCTCGACAAGCGCGTCGATGAGCTTGGGGATGTGGTCGGCTACGGCGCGCTCGGAACGCCCCAGGTGAAACGGCTCCTGCCCAACCCGCTGGATCCAGTTCTGGAGGATGACGTCACGGCGATCCGCGAGAATGTCCGCAACCGTGCGACGCGCCTCTTCCGCTACCGGCGGCGGATCGTCTGTGCCGTCGGGCATACGCAGCTGCCGCGCAGAGACTGTGCCATGAAGACCAGCCTGGCCGCAATCGCCGTTATAGCGCCGTGATCGAGCACGGTTGGCCGTCGTTCAGGAGACGCTGGCGCCGGCCACGTCCACCGACGTCACCGTCGCTCGCCCGGGGACGCCCAGCGCCGCCATCGCCTCGGCCACCGGCGACGGATCTGCCTCGCACAGGGCCACCACGGTCGAGCCCGCGCCGCTGAGGGCCGCGCCGGCTGCCCCGGCCTCCAGCGCCGCTGAGATCAGCCGCGGCAGGTCGGGGAAGATGCTGGCCCGGTAGGGCTGGTGGATGCGGTCCTCCATCGCCCGCCGCAGGGCCCCGAAGTCGCCCGCGGCGAGCGCCGCCACCAGCAGCGACGAACGCCCGGTGTTGAATACCGCGTCGGCTTTGGAGAAGCTGTCCGGCAGCACGCGCCGCGCCTCAGAAGTTGACATAAGGAAGTCCGGAATGAACAGCGCGATGTCCGGCGGCCGGGGCATGGCTACGCCCACCCGAACCACCTCGCCGTCCTCAGCCACGCTGGACACCTGCAGCCCGCCGAACAGAGCCGGCGCCAAGTTGTCCGGATGGCCCTCCAGTGGCAGCCCGATGCGCAGCAGCTGCCCGCGGTCGTACGGCCGGCCAAGCAGCTCGTTGCCCAGCACGAGACCAGCGGAGATAGCCGCGGCGCTGCTGCCCAGCCCGCGCGAGAGGGGAATGCCGTTCTCGATGTCCACCGACAGCCCCGGCCTGGTCCGTCCAGCCGCTGCGAACACGGCGAATATCGCGCGCACCACCAGGTTGCGCTCGTCCAGCGCGATTCCCGCCTCGTTGGCCTTCACCACCAAGCCCGAGGGTCGCTCTTCGCAGCTCACCCGCAGGTACACGCTGACCGCCAGCCCGAGGCAATCAAAGCCTGGTCCCAGGTTTGCGGACGAAGCGGGCACTTGCACCGTATGCATGCTTGCCGTTATAGCTCAGCCTCAGCCGTATACTGCCGGTAGGCAATGAAGGCCGTGCTCATGGCAGGCGGCGAAGGGTCTCGCCTGCGCCCGCTCACCATCGGCCGGCCAAAGCCGATGGTCCCTATCGTCGGCAAGCCGGTGATGGAGCACATCATCGAGCTCCTGCGCCGCCACGGCATCACCGACATCGTCGTCACCCTCCAGTATCTGCCGGGCGTCATTCAGGACTACTTCGGCGATGGCAGCGCCTTTGGGGTGAACCTGACCTACTCGGTCGAGGACCAGCCGCTGGGCACCGCCGGCAGCGTCAAGCTGGCCATGAGCCATCTCGACGACACCTTCCTCGTCATCAGCGGTGATGCCCTCACCGATTTCGACCTGACGAAAATCCTCGACTTCCACCGCCAGAACGACGCCGCGGCCACTCTCACGCTGTACCGCGTGCCCAATCCGCTGGAGTACGGCGTGATCATCACCGACGAGGACGGCCGCATCACCCAGTTCCTCGAGAAGCCCAGCTGGGGCGAGGTCTTCAGCGACACCGTCAACACCGGCATCTATGTGCTGGAGCCCTCGGTGATGCATGGCGTCCCGGACGGCGCCAGCTTCGACTTCAGCCAGCAGCTCTTTCCGGCGATGCTCGAGGCTCGCGAGCCGCTGTTCGGCTACGTCGCGCCCGGCTACTGGTGCGACGTCGGCAACCTGCCGGAGTACATGCGTGCCACGGCCGACGTGCTGCATGGCCGCGTCCAGCTCGACATCCCCGGTGACGAGGTCCGGCCTCAGGTCTGGGTCCAGCCCGGCGCGCACTTCTCGGCCGAAGCCGAGATTCAGGGGCCGGTGTTCCTGGGCCAGGATGCGCGCATCCGCGGTGGCGCGCAGATCACCGGCCCGGCCTCGATTGGCGATTACACCATCATCGATGGCCATGCCCGGGTGGATCGGTCGATTGTCTGGAACAACTCCTACATCGGCGAGCACGTCCAGCTCACCGGCGCGATTGTCGGCAAGCAGTGCAATATCCGCCGGCGCGCACGCGTCATGGAAGGCGGCGTCGTCGGCGACAGCACCGTCATTGGCGAGGGCGCCGCGGTCCAGAGCGACGTCAAGATCTGGCCCAACAAGGAGCTGGAGACTGGCGCCAGCCTGAACGAGAGCCTGATCTGGGGCGGCCGCGCCCATCGCTCGCTGTTTGGCGCCTACGGCATCGCCGGCCTGGT
>DASRHH010000059.1:0-10733 GCA_035650635.1 Dehalococcoidia bacterium
ACCCAGGAGCCTCAGCCCAGGTGCTGAGACTCTCCCGCCGCCGCTTTCTGGCCGGATCGGCGAGCATCGCGGGGCTGGCCGCCATCGGCAGCTGGCAAGTCATCGAGCATGTAGCCGCCAGTGGTTCAACCAGCGGCACCGCCTGTTGCCAGTCGGCGGAATTTGCCGGAGCGCTGGAGACGCCGTCAGGCACTGCCATTGCGACCTCGGCTACGAGCGCCGCAACGGCAGTGCCCGCAGCCGGCGGCATCAACGTGCCGCCCCTGTTCTACGGCGGCAGCTCAGCCGCCGCTGCCATCGTCGCTCCCCCACCGCCTCCAGCACCAGCGCCAGCGCTCTCGCCGGAAGAGGAAGCAGCGGCCGAAGCGTTAGCCAACTATGGCATCGTCATCGTGCTGGACGGCCAGGACTGGGGCGCCGACGAGGCGACGCGGCTCACCAACATCGGCTCGGTCGTCAGCGCCTTCGCCTCGCTGCCGGGCGGCGTCCGCGGCGCTATCGTCGGCCACAGGCAAGGCCGGCTGCACGTCCTCTCGAACCGGAGCGGTGCCACCCAACTGGGCTGGCATCCCTACGGCAGCTTCCCTATCGGCTACTACAGCAACTCGGACCGCGGTCCCGGCGTTGTCCCGGCCAACCAGGTGGTCGGCATACCAGGCTTCGCCTACATGTCGATAGGGCACGAGATGCTGCACGCCTACCAGTTCCGCGGCGTCGGGCCTGACGGCTACGGCAGCGCAATGGTCGGCGCTGAGATGAAGAGCTTCGCCGCCGCAACCGGCTGGGTGCAGCTGGCCAGCGATGCAGAGGTGGCTTCGACCGCCGCCAGCGATCCCTCCTGGTCGCGCTTCAACTCGCTTTTCCGCTATGACGGCCCGCCGCTCACCTACATCAACAGCGGCGGCGCGACGGCGACGCTGAACGCGATCAACCCGATCGAGGCGTTCGCGATCACCGGTTCCTTCCTCTACACACGGCCGCGCTGGCTGCCGCAGCCAGACTGGCCGGACTACTGGCGCTGGTTCCGCGCCAACCTCGGCTAACCGCCCGAACCTAGCGACTCCAGCTCCCGTTCGGCCTCCTGCAGGTCCTTGATCGTATCGATGGGCCGCCAGTAGGCCTGGCTGCGATAGCCGTGCAGCTTCCCCTGCTGCGCCAACTGCGGGAACACCGTGGTCTCGTGGTCGCCGCGCTCCGGCAGCAGTGAGAAGAACGTTCTCGAAAGCACGTAGACGCCGCCGTTCACCCAGTAGGGCAGTCGCGGCTTCTCCTCGAAAGAGGAGACCCGGCCGGCGCGATTGACCCGCACGATACCATAGGGGCTGGTCAGCGGCGCGAGCATGAGCGTCGCCACGGCGGCGTGCCGCTTGTGGGCCGCCAGGAGAGGAGCCAGCGGCTGATTGCAGAGGATATCGCCGTTGAGGGCAATGATGTTTTCCTCGGACGGCGGCACCAGGCCGAAGCCCTGGCGCAGGGCGCCGCCGCGGCCCAGCGGCTCCTCTTCCCGCGAGTACTGGATGCCTACGCTAAAGGCACTGCCGTCCCCGAAATGGCGCTCGATGACGTCCGAGCGGTAGCCGCAAAGGAAAACCACATCGGTCACGCCCTCGCTCTGCAGCCAACGCACCTGGTGCTCCAGGATCGGCCGGCCGGAGACCAGAATCATTGGCTTGGGCCGGTCATCGGTGTGTGGCCGTAAGCGGGCGCCTTCACCGCCGGAGATAATCAGCGCGTACATCGTGCTCCTTGAGTCGGGCTCGGGGCGTTTTCGCCATTGTAAACGCCCTGCGAAAGCAGGGGCCAGTCGCCTAGATTGCCGCTGTGCCAATGCGCATGCCACAATACCGGTGTCTCATGCAGGAAATGCCGCGCATCGAACAGCTCGTACAGGAGTACGCCGCCCGGCGTGCCGAGCTGGATGCGCACGGCGTCTACTTCCTGCGCGACATCAGCGACGAGACGGCCGAGCATTTCTCCAAGGCGATCCTCGTCATGTCGGCGCAGCGAGCGAGCCGGACCGACTCGCCGATAACCCTCTACATCAACTCCGGCGGCGGTTCCGTGGGCGCCGGCATCGCTATCATCGAGATGATGGAACGCATGCGAGAGAACTACAAGGTCACGATCAACACCGTGGTCACCGGCTACGCCTACTCCATGGGCGCCATTATCGTGCAAGCAGGCGACCACCGGGCGATGGGGGAGCTATCGACGATGATGCTGCATTCCGGCAGCTGGGTGCTCACCGGCGACGCCGATAAGATATTCCACGACTATCAGAAGCTGGCGACGCACTACGAGCACGTCATCAGTGAGCTGTTCGCGCGGCGCACCGGCCAGCACGATACCGATTGGTGGCGCGACTACATCTACTCCGGCCACGAGCGCTTCCTATCGGCGCAGGAGTGCATAGAGCTGGGGCTGGTGGACGAGATACTGACTCGGGAAGCGCCCGCGCCGAAAGACGGCTAGGCCTCGCCGCTGAGCATCTTTTCGTAGAGACTGAGATAGCCGTCCGCCAGGTGCTGCGGTGTGAAGTTAGCCTGCACGTGACTCCGGCAGCGGGCCGGATCGATCTCGCCGACACGGCGCACTAAGTCCACGAACTCATCGATATCCTGCGCCAGGAAGCCAGTCTCGCCGTGCACGATGAGCTCCGGTGCCGCGCCCCGCGGAAAAGCCACGACAGCCTTGCCACAGGCCATGGCTTCCGGCATAACCAGCCCAAAGGGCTCGTCCCAGCAAAGGGGCAGCAGGAGACATTCGGAGCCGGCGTAAAGCCGCCGCTTGGTCGGGCCGTCCGCCTCGCCGATGAAACGGATGAGCTCGCCATCGATCAGAGGCGCGATCACCTCTTCGAAGTAGGAGCGGTCAAACGCCGGGTCGATCTTGCCGGCCATGATCAGCGGCTTGCCCAACCGCCGCGCGACCTCGATCGCGACGTCCGGCCCCTTCTCCGGCGACATGCGGCTGAGAAACAGCAGGTAATCGCCGCGCTCGGGCGCGAATGGGAAGCTCTCGACGTCGATGGCGTTGTGGACGTGCCCCAGGTGGACGCCGCCAATCTCCGGCGGCAGCTTGGCGGTTTGCGCCCGGCTGACGGTGTTGTAATAGCCCCGCTGCTCCTGCCAGATGGGCGCCGTATCCGGCGTGATCTCGCAGTGCATGGTTGTGAGGATGGGCAGGTCCATGAGCAAACCCATCGCCAGCGTCATCTCGCCGGCATGGTTGTGGACGATGTCGAATTTCCGGGCCATGCGTAACGCCGTCGCCAGGTGCATCGCCTCCCGGAAGTACTTGAACTTGTAGTCGCCGGCACGCAGGCTGGAGGGGATCGTCGAAACTAATCGCGCTGTGGTCTGGGAATCGCCGGACGCGACCAGGGTGACGTCGTGCCCGCGCGCGACCAACTCCTCAGTCAGCAAGCTGACGACGGCTTCCGTGCCGCCATAGGCCTGCGGCGGGACCGACTCCCAGGGCGGGGCGATCTGTAGTATTTTCATGCCCAATAGACCAGTTGCCTGATCAGGATGATGGTCTGGGCGGCGAGCTGCATTGGCAGCTGGGGACGCGAGTTAGTGTGGCCGCTCCTTCTTCACAATAACCGGTGGCCAGCGCCTTGTACAGGGGGCGGGGTGAAAACTATGTATCGATCAGGCTGCTTAGCCGGAAAGCCGCGCCTGCAGGTTCTTGCCGAACTCCTGGAACATGTCGTTCGTCTTCTTGCGGACCAGCGGCTGCCCGAACTCGCCCAGCCGTCCCATGAAGACTACGTCGCTCTCCACGGCCATCTCCGTCACGCCGTTCTCCGTCTCCAGGAGTCGCATCGTGACCTTGGCGCGGGCGCTGCCGCCGATGCGGCGATCACGGGCCTCGGAGCTCATGGCGGCCTCCCAACGCTCGCGGTCGCGATAATCGACGGTGGCGTTGACATCGAGGTTGAGGCTGACCGGCCCGATCTTCACCTTCATTGCGGCCTGAAACTGGTCGTCGCTGATGACGGAGACGCTCTGAACTCCCGGCATGCAGGAGCTGACCTGGGGCACGTCCATCAGCAACTCCCAGACCCGCTCGCGCGGCGCCGGCAGTGTTAGCTTGTTCTCGAACTTCACGGGCGGCGGGCCTGTGCCAGCGTCCAGCAGCGCTCGAGCGCGCGACGCGTGAAGACCTCCGCCATGTCCCGCTTGTACTCCGCCGAGCCACGAACGTCGCTGATCGGATCGACGACGTCCTTGACCAGCGCCGCGGCCTGCCGGAAGGCGTCCAGCGAGGCGGGCTGGCCCACGAGTGCTTCCTCAACGTTACGAGCCCGAATCGGCGTGCTCCCCGCGGCGCCGAGACCGATGCGCACGTCCCGGCAGATGCCGCGTTCGTCCGCCACCAGCAACGCGGCGACACTGACGGTGGCATAGTCATCCTGGGAGCGCGGCAGGAACTTGAGGAAGGTGGTAGTCGCCCCGGCCGGCGGCTTGGGCACGCGCACCTCGACGATCATCTCGTCCGGCTGCAGCGAAGTCTCGTAGTAGTCGACGAAGAGGTCGCTCAGAGGGATGGTGCGGCCGCCGCCGAGCGATACCGTCTGGACGCTGGTGTCCAGGACAAGCAGCGACGCCGGCGGGTCCTGCATGGGGTCCGCATGCGCTAGGCCGCCGCCGATAGTGGCGACGTTGCGGATGCGCACCGTAGCCACGTGGCGATAGGTCTCCGCCAGCAGCGGCAGCTCCCGGGCGATGACCGGCGAGGTCTCGATATTGCGGTGCGTGGCCAGCGCCCCGATGCGCACCTCGCCATCGCTGGCGTCGATCCCATCGAGGCCGGGGATGCGGCTGAGCTGGATCAGGGCGGCCGGCTGCACCAGGTTCTGCTTCATCATGTTGATGAGGCCGGTGCCGCCGGCCAGCAGCTTGGCGTCCTCGCCGTAGCGGGCGAGAAGCTCCAGCGCTTCCGGCTGCGTCTTCGGGGCGTGGAAATCGAAGCCGATCATTCCGCTTCATTCGCTTTCATTACCGACTCGATGATCTTGTAGTATCCGGTGCAGCGGCAGAGGTTGCCCATCATCCAGTCCTTGACCTCGTCCTCGCTGGGATGCGGGTTCTCCTGCAGCAGAGCGTAGGCGGAAACCACCTGGCCCGGCGTGCAGATGCCGCACTGGTAGCCGCCGTACTTAACGAATGATTCCTGCACCTTGCTCAGCCCGGTCTCGCCGGCCAGACCCTCGACGGTCGTGATCTCGGCACCGTCCAGGCTTATGGCCAGGGTCAGGCAGGAGCTGACCATGCGGCCATCGACAAGCACCGTGCAGGCGCCGCAAACGCCGACGCTGCAGGCTTCCTTGGTGCCGGTCATCCCCAGGTCATAGCGCAGGAAGTCCACCAGCATGCGGTTGGCCGGCACATCTTGCCGGTGCTGCTTACCGTTGATCCGGATCGTGATCTCGCTCATTTGTTGTCCCCTTTTGCCTGCAGCGCCCGGTAGATGCGTTCCGAGGTCAGCGGCAGCTCCGTCAGCCGCACGCCGACAGCATCCGCGATGGCGTTAGCGACGGCTGCGGGCGGGCTGGAGTTGCTCATCTCCCCGATGGCCTTTGATGCATACGGCCCCGGGCCGCCTTCTGAGGTGACCAGGACGGTCTCCAGGTCCGGAATGTCGGGCGCCGTCAGGAGCTTGTAATCGCCCAGGTGCAGGTTGGTCACGCGGCCCTCGTCGAACCCCAGGTCTTCGCTGAGGGCCATGCCCAGCCCCTGGATGACGCCGCCATCGATCTGCCCCTGATGTGCGATCGGGTTAAGGATGACGCTGACATCGTGCGCGGTGACGAAGCGGTGCACCCGCAGCTGGCCGGTCTCCGGGTCTACCTCAACCTCCGCGATCTGGGCGGCGAAGCAGGCGATCTCCCGTTGCATCGGCATCTCGATCTTCGTTTGGGCGCTGCGCTGCTCCGGGTCGGCGGTCTGGGACGCCAGCTCCTGCAGGCTGAGGCTGCGGTTGCCGTCATCCGTCCGGTAGAAGACGCCCTCGTCGTAGGAGAGTTGCTCCGGCGCGCAGCCGAGCAGCTCGGCTGCGCGGCTCGACAGCTTCTCGCGCAGCAGCTCGATCGCTTCGAGCGCTGCGTGGCCATTGGCGTTGGTGATGCGCATGCCGCCGACCCCCTGGTCCGGCGGCACCGAGTCCGTATCGCCGATGCGGACGTGCACTTTCTCCAGCGGTACCTGCATCTCTTCGGAGACGATCTGCTGCAGCACAGTATGGATGCCGCCGCCCTGGTCGAAGGTCGGGCTGAGGATACTGATGCTGCCGTCGTCCTCAACGGTCAGCGCCGCCGAAGATGGGCCGGCGCCGACATGCCTCTCGTACATGGAGATGCCGCGGCCGTAGTTTGGGCCGGGCCTGGGGCCGTCCCAGTCCGCGGCCTTGAGGGCGGCTTCCAGCGTCTCGCGGGCGTGTACGCCCTCCAGCTTCTCACCCACGGCGTTCTCATCGCCCTCGCCCACCAGGTTGCGCAGCCGGTACTCGGCTACGTCCATCCCCAGCTCCTTGGCGATGAGGTCCGTGTGCGACTCGACCGCGAAGTTGATCTGCGGCGCGCCCGGAGCGCGGAAGAAACCGGCGGGCACGGTGTTGGTGTAGACCTGGATCGCCTCGAAGAAGGTGTTATCGATGCGGTAGGGCCCGCCTCCGTGCGCCGCACCGCCGATGGCGACGTTGGGCAGCGGCTTCATGCAGCCGTAGGCGCCGGTGTTGTGGACGGCCCGCAGGTAGCGGGCCACCATGCGGCCGTCGCGCTTGACGCCCGTGCGGATGGTGATGATGCTCTCGTGGCTGGGGTTGCTGGCCAGCAGCTCCTCCAGGTAGCTCATGACGATGCGCACCGGCTGACCGGCCTGTTTCGCCAGGTAGTAGGCGATCGGCAGGTCCAGGGCGTCGCCCTTGCCGCCGAAGTCACCGCCGACGTAGACCGGGTGCACCAGGATGTCCTCAACCCCGATCTCCAGCGCCTTGGCTAGCTGGTTGCGGCTGCCGAAGGGGCTCTTGCTGGCCGTCCAAACCTGTACCCGCCCGGAATCATCGATGGCGACGACGCCGGCGTGCGGCTCCAGGTAACCCTGGTGACGGCTGGGGATGTAGAAGGTGTGCTCCAGCACCAAATCAGCCTCTGCGAAGCCGGCGTCCACGTCGCCCTTCTTCCACGTGAGACGCGAGAGGCCGTTGCGCACCTCCGGGATGAGGACATCCGGCGAGATATCACTGTACTCGCTGAAGTTGGTGTGCACTAACGGCGCGTTCGGGTCCATGGCCTCCAGCGGGTCGAAGACCGCCGGCAGCTCCTCGTACTCGACCTCGATAAGCTGCAGCGCCTGCTCGGCGGCATCCGGCGTGTCCGCGGCAACCGCAGCCACGCGGTCGCCGACGAAGCGTACTTCGTCCCAGCAGAGCACCGGCATGTCGCGCAGGTAACGGCCCCAGCGATGGCCGATGACATCGCGGCCGGTGACGACGGCCTTGACCCCCGGCACGTTCCAGGCGGCCGAGGCGTCGATGTTGACGATGCGAGCGTGGGCGTAGGGGCTGCGCAGGATCTTGGCGGCCAGTGTCCCCGGCGGCGAGACATCCGCCGCGTACTGGGCGCGGCCGCTGACCTTGTCGGCGCCCTCCAGCCGGGGGATCGGAGCTCCGATGACGGTGCTGTTGGCAGGCATGATTACTTCCTCTGCGCGATGCGTGTGGATTCGGCTAACGGCCCAATGTTAGCATGTTGGGCCGCCCGTTTCGATCAAAAGGGCGACGGCCCGGGGGTTAGCTTGGCGTAGGCGATGCCGGCCTCAGAGCACTCCAGGTCCTGGTCGCCGCTGCCGCCGGCGCAGCCGACCGCGCCGAGGAACGCGTCGCCGTCCTTGATCGGCACGCCGCCGATCAGCGGCTTGACCTGCTGGCCGGCGACGTTGAATGCGCTCTGGAAGAAGGGCAGCGGTGGCATGACGTTGGCCGGCCGCCGGAAGGCCGCGGCCGTAAAGCACTTGCCGCGCGCGATATCGATGGTCCCGAAACGCGTGTTGTCCATGCGCCGGACTCTCATCAGCTGGCCGTAGGTGTCGACCACGGCGACGGTGATGCCGATGCCCAGCTTGCGGGCATGCTCGATCGCGCCTTCGGCGACGGTATCGGCCTGTGCTTCAGTCAAGTTCATTCGACTCCTCCTCTGGGCTGTGGCTAGATAAGGCGGTTCAGGGCCTGGACATGAGCTGGCGCCAGCCGCGGTAAATGGCGCGCTCTGAGGTTTCGCTGAGGGCGCCGAGCTCGGCGTGGATGACGCCGCCCTCGTGGGTTGTCTCGGTCGCCAGGCCCCGGTCCAGGATGCGCCATTCGACTTCGGACGCAGCGAAGCCGCGCTGTACGCGCTCCATCGCCACCTCCACGTCATCAGGGCCGCCGAAGCTGCTGGGGCCGTAAAAGTACTCGTGTTCGTGGATCAGCCCGTTCAGCGCCTCCAGCGTGGCGCCCTTGGGCCGTACGAAGTAGAGTGAGACCTCCGTCGTATCGACATCGATCGGCCGAACCACGCGCAGCTGGACGCTGAGCATGGCGACGTTGGGGAAGACCACGAGGTTGAACGGCGCGGAGTTGGCGACGCCGCCAGCGCCGTAGCCCAGGCCTGCGAAGTCCAGCAGCCCCTGGCCTCCTCCGAGGTCCATCATGCCGGTACGCCCAGCGCTATCCATGTTGCGGCCGCGCTGGGCGAACAGCTGGACGATGCTGGCATGCACCGACCCAAAATGGTAGGAGTCCACGGTGTTCTCCAGCTGCAGCTTCCAGTTGCATTTGATGACGTGCTTGTGGATGCCGCCCTTCACCTCGATGCCCTGGCCGCCCAGGTTTGCGAACTGGTCGATGTAGGGCCGGGCGTTCCCGAGCTGATCCTCCAGGCTGGGGCCGTCAGCGCTCAGGCTGGCGAAGACGAAGCCCTTGTACAGCGCCACCCGCGGCACCTGCACCAGGCCCAGCTTGTCCTTGTCGAAGCCCTCGCCGTAGCCCTCCTCGAACGGCACGCCGACCAGCCCGCCGCCGTTGTTGTAGACCCAGCCGTGGTAGGCACAGCGGAAGTAGTTGGAGTTGCCGTACTCCATCTGGCACACGGTCGCGCCGCGGTGGCGACAGCGGTTGAAGAACACCCGCACCTGCCCATCGTCTGAACTGCGGGCCATGATGACCGGCAGCTGGGCGATGTAGGTGGCCTTGTAGTCCCCGCCGTCCGCGACCTCTGACTCATGGCCCATGAAGATCCAGGAGCGCCGGAAGATGCGCTCCATCTCCAGGTTGAAGACATCCTTATCGGCGTAGGCGCGGGTGTGCACGCGAAAGCGGCCGTCGCCCTCGTCGATCAGGCCCTCGAGTTCGTTGGCGACGTCTCGCATATGCTCTTCCTTCCGAGAGGTTAGCGGCTCCGCGCTGCCAGGTCTCCCAGGAACGCCAGGATCAGCGCATTGACCTCGGCCGGCTTCTCCTGGTTGGACCAGTGGCCGCAGTCCAGGATCATCTCCGTGTGCAGGCGCGGCACAAAGCGCTCCAGGCCCTCCGGGATTTGTGCGCCGGAGACCGGGGCGTCGTAGCCGGGCGGCGTCCAGGGAGCGTCCGGCCAGACCGGTGTGCGCTGTTTGTCCGAGAGGATGAGCAGCGACTCCTGCTCCACCGGCTTGTTCGCCAGGTCCTCCGTGGTGTCCCAGTTGCGATCGATGTTGCGGTAAAGGTTGATCGGCGTGGTGAAGCCGCTATGGCTGAACGCGTCGACGAAGACCTTCAGCTCGTCGGAGCTGAGGAAGTCCGGACGTGCGGCGCAGTACTCGTACATCTTGCCCAGGTGCTGCTGCACGTCCGACTCCAGGAAGCGCTCGGCGGCGCCGGGCTCCTGGAAGTAGACAACGTAGGAGAAGCGGGCGTCCATCTTCTTGAGCATCTCCGGCCGCGGCATGCAGGGCCCGCCGCGATAAGGGATGTTCAGGCTGACGACCCGCTCCACGCGGTCAGGGTGCTGCAGCGCGGTCATCCAGACCACGTTGCTGCCCCAGTCGTGCCCGATGAGCACGCACTTTTCGATTTCCAGCGCGTCCATCAGCCCGACAAGGTCTGCCACCAGGTGGTGGATATCGTACTCCTCCAGGGGCGCCGGCCGGTCGCTCTCGCCGTAACCGCGCAGGTCAACGGCGATGACATGGAAACCGGCCTCGGCCAGCGCCGGGATCTGATGCCGCCAGGAGTACCAGGTTTCCGGAAAGCCGTGCACCAGGATCAGCGGGTAGCCCTGGCCCTGCTCCACGTAGTGCAGGGAGATGCCGTTGACGTCGGCGCGCTTGTGCTGCCAGGCAGCCTGGGTGGTCATGCAGCCACCAGCTCGTACTCCAGCATCAGGTTCGGCGCTTCGTAGAAGTCCTGCCGGAACGCCTCCTCGCTGGGGAAGCTGGAGCGGTTGAGCTTCTTGCTGTGGATCTGCACTTTCAGCGGCTGTTGGTCGAACGGATACGGGTCGAAGATGACGCGGCCGCGCTCGTCCGGCTGCATGCGCAAGCGGGCCGTGGTGTCGCCGTCGGCGCTGACCGGCACCGGCTCGATGCGGTCGTCGTAGGGCTCCTGGCAGCAGAAATAGAGGCCCAGGAGGTCCCAGACCTGCAGCAGGCGATAGTTGGTCCAGATGTTCTCCTCGCTGAAGGCCTCGCGCTCCTTTTCCTGGCGGGCCTCGTTGC
>DASRHH010000060.1:0-16232 GCA_035650635.1 Dehalococcoidia bacterium
GTGGCGGAAGGGGATATCGCCGGTGTTGTAGAGGCCGAGCATGATCATGCGCGCCACCCAGAAGAAGAGGATATCGTAGCCGGTCTCCATGACGGAGGTGGGGTAGAAGTAGCGCAGGTCCGGCGTATCGTCCGGCCAGCCCAGGGTGGAGTGCGGCCAGAGGCCGGAGGAGAACCAGGTATCGAGGACGTCCTCGTCCTGGCGCAGCTCCTTGCCGCCGCAGGACGGGCAAGTGTCGGGATCGCGCGTAGGGTCATCCCGAGACGGCACGACCTGTGCCTCGCACTTCTCGCAGTACCACACCGGTATGCGATGCCCCCACCAGAGCTGGCGGGAGATGCACCAGTCGCGGATGTTCTCCATCCAGTGCAGGTAGACGCGGGTGAAGCGTCGCGGCACGATGCGGATGCGGCCGTCCTTGACGACATCGATAGCCGGCCCGGCCAGCACCGACGCCTTGACGAACCACTGCTTGCTGGCCAGCGGCTCCAGCACGGTGCCGCAGCGCTGGCAGTGGCCGACGGCGTGGCGGTGCGGCACCACCTTCTCCAGCAGGCCGGCCTTCTCCATGTCGTGGACGATGGCGTCCTTGCAGTCGTTGCGGTCCATGCCTTCGTAGGGGCCGGCCGCGGCCGTCATGTGCCCGTCGTCGCCGGTGGCGACGATCGACGGCAGCGAGTGCCGCTCGCCGATCTCGAAGTCCAGGGGGTCGTGACCCGGCGTGATCTTGAGCGCCCCGGTGCCGAACTTGGGGTCGACCGCGTCATCGGCGATGATCGGGATCTCGCGCTCGATTATCGGCACCAGCGCCTTGCGCCCGACCAGCTTGGCCCAGCGGCGCACGCTGGGGCTGACCGCGATCGCCACGTCGGCGACGATTGTCTCAGGCCGGGTGGTCGCGATGGTGATATATTCGTCGCTGCGCTGCCCGGATTCGTCGAGCAACGGGTAGCGGACGTACCAGAGGTGGCCGTCCTCCTCCTCGTACTCGACCTCCAGGTCGGAGAGGGCTGTGCGGCAGCGCGGGCACCAGTTGATGATGCGCTCGCCGCGATAAATGAGGCCGTCGTGATAGAGGTTGACGAAGGTGGTGCGGACAGCCCGCTGCGGGCCCTCGTCCATGGTGAAGACCTCGCGCGACCAGTCGGCGGAGGCGCCGAGGCGACGGTGCTGCTGCGTGATGACGCCGCGATAGGTGTTGGCCCACTCCCAGACACGCTCTAAGAATCGCTCGCGGCCCAGGTCGTGCCGGCTGAGGCCCTCCTTCGCCAGCTCCCGCTCGACGACGTTCTGAGTGGCGATACCGGCGTGGTCGACGCCCGGCAGCCAGAGGGAGCTATCGCCGCGCATGCGATGCCAGCGCACCAGGCAGTCCTCCAGCGTGGCGGTGAGGGCGTGGCCTAGGTGCAGGCCACCGGTGACATTGGGCGGCGGCATGATGATGCAGAAGGGGTCGCGCTCTGGGTCCGGCGCGGCTTTGAAGTAGCCGCGACTTTCCCACATCTCGTAAAGGCGGCCCTCATGCTCCTGCGGCGCATAGGCCTTGGGCATCTCGCGGGCGGCTTCTTCAGTCATGGGACAGCATATCTCTGCGGCATATCTCCAAAGGCGGGGCGTTCGGGAAAAATTGTAGGGCCGGCTCAGGAGGGGGTCAAACGTCAGCGCTTTTGTTCCGGCTTGCCCTTGAAGCGCTCCACCAGGCCCCAGGCGGCCGGTAGTGTCAGCGAGGCCAGCATCAGCTTCATCAGGTCGCCGACGATGAAGGGGTAGAGGCCGCCCTTCAGCGCCTTGTCCCAGGTGCCGGCTCCGGCGATCAGGTCGGCGAGGGGCTTGTGCGCCACCGGGTGCTCCCAGCCGCTGCCGATCAGGTAGGCCAGCCAGAGCACGCCAAACAGATAGATGACGGCGTTGCCCATGAGCATGCCGAAGTGCACCCAGGGGCCGCGGTCCCACCTTCGCTCCGCCAGGAAGCCGACCAGCGCCGCCGCGACGATGAAGCCGACGATGTAGCCGCCGCTGGAGATGTCCCAGACCAGCGAGTGGGTGCCGTGCCAGGGCAGGATGAAATGCACGTCCCAGGAGCCGGTAACGCCGGCATTGCCCGGCGCGTACACGGGTATGCCGGCCATCCCGGCCAGCAGGTAGATGCTGAGCGAGCCGGCGCCGCGCCAGGCGCCGAGAGCGCCGCCGGTCACCAGCACAGCGAAGGTCTGGCCGGTGATGGGCACGGTGGTCCAGGGCAGTAGCACGACGATCTGCGCGCAGAGCGCCACGAATCCGGCGAAGCCGGTCATCAGCGCCAGGTCGCGGGCCAGCACGGCGGCGCGGCTGTCGCTCCGCAGGCGCGGAAAGACCGCATCAGCCAGCGTCAGGGCCGGATAGGTGCTACCGGGCTGCATAATCGAGCGGAATCGTACGCGAAGAGGCGGCTAGGGGCAATCGCACCGCTAGGGTTGGTTGCGCCTGGCGGCGGCCTGTATCTGCTGCAGCGCCGTCATGCCCTTGCGAGTATCGCTGGCGACGCGGGCCGGTTCGCAGTAGTTGATGCGACGCTTGAACAGCCAGTAGGTGAACGCCTTGAGATCGCCGAGCGAGATTGTGTCGCCGATGATGAGTGAGTTGTCGTTGGCGAAGCAGCTCAGGAGCTCCTGCCGCGGGCTGCCGTAGAGGCGCTGGTAGATATCGTCGTCCTGCTGTCCGTTGCGCCAGATGGAGCTGCGGTGCTCCTTCTGCAGCTCCTGCTCCAAGACCAGCTGCAACGCCTCCTCCACCTGCACGCCGTAGACGAAGTTGAGATGCGCCCGGTACTTGGCCGGACCAATCAGGCGGCGGAACGTCTCCTCGTCCATGGTCAAGGGCAGGCGCGAGCGGAAGAGCAGCTCCCACATCTCGTCCGCCGGGGTCAGGTCCGCCAGCTCCAGGCTCAGGCGCTCGGCCAGAAGCAGCCAGTCGAACGCCTCGCCGGCGATCAGGTACTGGAAACGGCGGTCGCCCACCTCTTCCGACGGCAGCGTCCAGCGGCCGATCGTTTGCAGCAGGACGATGAACCAGTGTTCCTCGCCGCGCAGGACTTCGGCCTGCATCTCCGCGATGATCTCGCGGGACTGCTCCAACTGTTGGGGTCGGTCGAGCGTCTCGGTGGTCATAGTCAAGGTTCTTGCCCGTCTCAGGCGGCCTGGCCGTGGCAGCGCTTGTACTTCTTGCCGCTGCCGCAGGGGCAGAGATCGTTGCGGCCGACCTTGCGAACGTTGCCGGCAGGCGCCGCGGCCGCAGCCGGCGCCGTGGCGGTGGCGGCGCTGCCGCCGGCAGCGCGTGCCCGCGCCGGCGCCGCTGTGCCGCTACCGGCCTGCTCGCCCAGCTCATCCGGCCCGATCTCGCGGACGTTGGCCGGCGCCGGCGCGGGCACTGGTGTCTGCGTCAGGGTTGCGTAATAGATGCTGTGCACCATGCTCTCGCGGATGTAGGACATGAGCTGCTGCCACATGTCGTGGGCTTCACTCTTGTAGACCACCAGCGGATCCTGGCCGCCGTAGCCCGACAGGCCGGCGCCCTGGCGCATCTCGTCGAGCGCGGTCAGGTGGTGCACCCAGAGCCGGTCCATGGTGGTCAGCATGAGGATGCGCTCCAGGGCACGCATCGTCTCGCTGCCCAGGGACTGCTCCTTGGCCTCGTAGAGGGTCGTTGCGTGCTCTAGAAGCTGGTCCAGGACTTCGTCCGGCAACTGCTGCTGGACATGGGCGGCGGTGAAGCCGTCCGGCAGCGGCACTATCGCCTTGACCTCGTTGAGGAACCCCTCGACGTTCCACTCTTCCATCGGCGTGTCGGAGAGGAAGTTATCGACCAGCTCCGTCAGCGCCTCCTCGATCATCTCCTGGACGTTGGCCTTGAGGTCGGCACCCTCCAGGATCTTGCGGCGCTCGCTGTAGTCGAGGTCACGCTGGCGGTTCATGACGTCGTCGTACTCGACGACGTGCTTGCGGATATCGAAGTTATAGCCCTCTACCTTGGTCTGGGCCTGCTCGATGGCCTTGGACACCATGCCGGACTCCAAAGGCGTGTCCTCGTCCATGCCCAGGCGGGCCAGCAGGCTGGGCATCCACTCCGGGGCGAAGCGCTTCATGACGTCGTCATGGAAGGAGACGAAGAAGCGCGAGCTGCCTTTGTCTCCCTGACGGCCGGACCGGCCGCGCAGCTGGTTATCGATGCGGCGCGACTCGTGGCGCTCCGTACCGATGACATGCAGGCCGCCGGCCTCCACCACCTTGGCGTGCTCTTTCTCCCAGATCTCATGGGCCTCGTGGCGAATGGCTTCGGCCTCGTCGTGCGGCAGCGTCACCAGGTTGTGGCCGCGCCGCTGCGCCAGCTCCTCCGCCAGCCGCTCAGAGTTGCCGCCGAGGATGATGTCGGTGCCGCGGCCCGCCATGTTGGTGGCGATGGTGACCGCGCCGAAGCGGCCTGCCTGCGCCACGATCTGCGCCTCGCGCTCGTGGTGCTTGGCGTTGAGGACCTCCGGCTCTTTGAGGGGGCAGACCCTGAAGTAGTCGCCGCAGTCCGGGTTCTCGCACTTGGAGGTGCGCTTCAGGAGGTCCGCCAGGTACTCCGACTTCTCGATCGAGACCGTACCGACGAGCACCGGCCGGCCGGCGGCGTGCATCTCCTCGATCTCCCGCACAACGGCCCGGAACTTCGCCTCCTCGTTGCGGTAGATGGCGTCCGGTTCGTCCTCGCGCACCATGTCGCGGTGCGTTGGTATGACCAGCACGTCCAGGTCGTAGATGGTGTTGAACTCCTCGCGCTCCGTCCAGGCGGTACCGGTCATGCCGGCCAGCTTTTCGTAGAGACGGAAGTAGTTCTGCAGCGTGATGGTGGCGTAGGTTACGCTCTCCCGCTGGATGCTCACGCCTTCCTTGGCCTCCACCGCCTGGTGCAGCCCGTCCGACCAGCGGCGTCCCTGCATCAGCCGCCCGGTGAACTCGTCGACGATGATGACCTCGCCGTCCCGCACCACGTAGTCCTTGTCGCGCTGATAGAGAGCATGGGCCTTGAGGGCGGCGTCGAGGAAGCGGGTGAGGCGGAAGTTCTGCGTGTCGTAGATGTTCTTGATGTTGAGCGCCTGCTCCACCTTGGTCGATCCCGAATCCGTAAGCGAGACGGTGCGATGGCGGTGGTCGATAACGTAGTCGGCGTCCTCACGCAGCCGCGAGACGATCCTGGCGAAACGCCGGTAGTCCTCCTCCGTCTCGTCGGCCTGGCCGGAGATGATGAGCGGCGTCCGCGCCTCGTCGATGAGGATGTTGTCGACCTCGTCGACGATGGCGTAGTTGTGCGGGTGCTGCTGGCGCTGCACCGAAAGCTCGAAGTCCGTCACCATGTTGTCGCGCAGGTAGTCGAAGCCGAACTCATTGTTGGTGCCATAGGTTATGTCGGCGGCGTAGGCCTCGCGGCGCGTCACCGGCTCCAGGTAGCGCAGGCTGGCGTTCTCCAGGTTGGCCTCCGGGTTGTAGCGATAGGCGGACTCGTGCTGGAGCACGCCAATGCTCAGCCCCAGGGAGTGGTAGATGGCGCCCATCCACTGCACGTCGCGCTTGGCCAGATAGTCGTTGACGGTGACCAGGTGAACGCCGCGGCCTTCCATAGCGTTGAGGTAGATGGGCAGCGTGGCGACCAGCGTCTTGCCCTCGCCGGTCTTCATCTCGGCGATCTTGCCCTGGTGCAGCGCCATGCCGCCCAGCAGCTGCACGTCGAAGTGGCGCATGCCCAGGCGGCGGCTGGAGGCCTCCCGCACGACGGCAAACGCCTCCGGCAGGATGTCTTCCAGCTCTTCGCCCTCCGCCAGGCGCTCGCGGAACTCTTCGGTCTTGGCGCCCAGTTCTTCGTCGCTGAGGGCGGAGATCTCCGGCTCCAGGTCGTTGATCTCGTCAACGACGGGCCAGAGCTTCTTTAGCTCCTTCTCGTTGTAGTCACCAAGGACTTTGGTGAGCAGGCCGAATGCCACTTAAGCAGTCACATCCTTCGTACTTAGTATTCGTTGAACAGCGATCCCACCGACTGGCCGGTGTGGATGCGCCGAATCGCCTCGCCCAGGAGCGGCGCCACGGAGAGCACCGATATCCGGGGCAGCGCCTTCTCCGGCGGCAGTGGGATCGTATCGGTGACGACCAGCTCCTTGATCGGCGATCTGGCGATGCGCGGCACTGCCTGGTCGGAGAGGATAGCGTGCGTGGCGGCCGCGTAGACGTCGCCGGCGCCGTTCTCGCGCACGATCTCGGCCGTAGCCGTCAGCGTGCCGGCCGTATCGATCTCGTCGTCGACGATGAGGGCGGTGCGTCCGTCAACCTCGCCGATGATATTGACCGCCTCCACCTGCTCCAGGTTGCCCAGGCGCCGCTTCTCCACCAGCGCCAGCGGCACGTTGAGACGGTCCGCCATGTGCCGGGCGCGCTTGGCGTCGCCGACATCCGTAGCGATGACGGTCAGGTCCTCCAGCCCCTTGTCCCGGAAGTGGGCGGAGAGCACCGACATCGCGGTCAGCTCATCGACAGGCATGTTGAAGAAGCCCTGGATCTGCCCGGCGTGCAGGTCCATCGTCAAGAAGCGATCGGCGCCCGCGGTCTCGATGAAGTTGGCCAGGAGCCGCGCCGTTATCGGCACCCGTGGCTGGTCCTTCTTGTCGCTGCGACCGTAGGCCATGTAGGGCACCACTGCGGTGATGCGGCCGGCCGAGGCGCGCTTGGCCGCGTCGATCATGATCAGCAGCTCCATGACGCTGGTGTTAACGGGCGAAGAGAACGGCTGCACCAGGAAGACGTCGCGGGCGCGGATGTTCTCGCAGTAGCGGACGAAGACGTTTTCGTTGCTGAACTCGAAGACCTCTGCCTCGCCGATTTCAACATCCAGGTAGGCGCAGATGTTGCGGGCCAGCTCCGGGTGCGCGCGCCCGCTGAAGATCTTGAGATCAGCTTCCAAGGTTGCCTCCCCCTCTAACGCCGCGAGGCCTCGATTCAGATTCAACTATAGCATAGTCGCCTTAGCGGACAACCGCGGGCTTGACGGCCCCGAGAGCGCGGGATAGGGTGGTGAGGCACGGTTGCTGCGCCACACCGAAGTATCATGAAGCCCCTGCATTTACTGGTCCTGCTTATCCTCGGCATCGTCTGGGGCTCGACGTTCCTCTTCGTCAAAGTCGCCATCAAGGAGACGACTCCGTTCGTCCTGGTGGAGGTGCGCACCCTCTTCGCCCTGGGCACGCTGACCCTCATCCTCCTGCACCAGCGGCGGACGATTCCGCTTTCGCGTAAGCTCTGGTTCAAGGTGAGCGGCCTGGCAGTCGTGAACGCCTGCCTGCCGTTCCTCTTCATCTCCTGGGGCCAGCCGCACATCCCCTCCGGCACGGGCTCCGTCCTTAACGCGACGATGCCGCTCTTCGTGGCGCTGATCTCGGCACTGCTCCTCACCGACGAGCACCTTAACGGCACCAAGGTCGTCGGGCTGATCCTGGGCATCAGCGGGGTTATTGTCTTCACGTCCGGCCAGATCTTCAACGTGCGCGAGGCCCACGCACTGGGCGAGCTCAGCATCATCTGCGGCGCCATCGCCTGGGCAGTCGCGGCAGTCTACGGGCGCGTCATCATGCGCGAAGGCGACCCCCTGGTGACAGCCTGGCTGCACTTCTTCCTGGCGATCATCTTCCTGCTGCCGCCGACGCTGCTGATCAACGCACCGCCGGACTTCAATATGAGCGCCAAGGCCTGGCTCTGCATCTTCGCGCTGGGCGGCGTGGGCAGCGGCGGCGGCTTCGTGCTCTACCTCTGGTTGATCAAGAACATCGGCCCGGTCAGGGCCTCGCTCAACGCCTACATCATGCCGATATCCGGCCTTTTCCTGGGCTGGCTGATACTGGGCGAGAACCTGGGCATCAACTCCTTCGTCGGCTGCGCGATCATCATCGCCGGCGTCTACCTGGTGCTGAGCGGCCGGGTGCCCTTCAGCCTGCCGCGTACCCTGCCGCGCCGCCTGCCGGCGCCGATAGGCACGGCGACCCCCGAGCCGCAAGACTAGCGGCCTGCCGCCCGACCACTGGCGCAAAGCCTTGCGCCCCTACTCGGCGGAATATTCGGCCCCAATTTTGCCATTCTGAGCGCAGCGAAGAATCCAGCCGAGGTTAGACCCTTCGCTCCGCCCAGGGTGACAAGCCCCCACCCCGCCCCAGGGCGCATCACAATGGCCCCTACACAGCCGCCAGAACCACCCCACACGTAGGGGCGGGCCCCTGTCGCCCGCCCACAACCCTCCGCAAAGCTTGACAAAGCGGCCATCACACGTGATTCTGCCCCTGAGACCATAAGAGGAGCCAATCGATGCCCGACAAGCTTGAGCAAGAGGCCCGCGAGAAGATGGCAGAGGCCAACAAGAAATACCTGGAGGCCAAGGCGGCCGGTGGATCCGCCGAGGCGGAGCTGGAGGCGCTACAAACGTCCATCATGATGTGGGAATACCACTGGGAAGACGAAAATAGAGACCCCGGCAAAGTCAGCCCTGATGCCTCAGCTCCTATAAAGGGGGCGGCCCAGGCTGCTCTCGATTTCAAATCGTTTCACTTCATCGTCTTCAACACGAACACATTCGCCACGGAGGAGACGTTCGCCGAGGACCTCGCCCACATGTTTTTCGGCGACTACGGAAGCCTGACTGAAAAAGAGGAGGAGATCTCTCCTTACGCCAGCAATCACCTCAAAGAGCTAGTCGCGAAGCGGCAGGAAGCTTTCAAGGCACTGCGTGAGCACTACGGCATCGCCACCGCGATAGATGCCGCGCCCCAGACGCCTAACGATCTGTTTTCCGGAATTGCTGGCGACAACCCGCTCGTTTTCGACGACCCGTCAGCAAGCCCGGCCGCTGACCCGTCGCTGGATACCGGCCACTACGACGACAGCCATTCCTTCGGCTGGGAGAAGCCGCAAACCCCATCAGCTCCGGTCGTCGATCCGCAGATCGACCTGGTGCCCGACATAGCAGGCGACCTCGCGCCGCCGCAGCGGGACGAGGATGCACGTACCCCGCTCTTCATCGCTGGCGCCGATACGCCCGATTCGGACCCGGTCCTTACCGGGACCGCGCTCCAGTACATCGCAGACATTCGCCCCGATCGAGCGGAGGGCATCGCCAGCTCCAGCGACGCCATCGACACAGGTCACTACGACGACGGCCATTCCTTCGGCTGGCAGAAGCCAGCGGCAGTCGTCGGGGTCGGCGGTCTGCTGGCCGGCTTGATCGCTCTCGGCGCTGTCCTGGCGTTCGGGGGCGGCAGCAGCGACAACGCCGCCAACGACACCGAGGTCGTGCAGACAGCCGGGGACACGAACCCCGGCTCTGGCGGAGGAGGCAACGTCGCGGCCGGCGGACGGATCCTCAACACCGGCGGCTACGCCGGCAGCTTCGGCGTCGCCCCCGGGGGCGACCCCTTCCAGCACTTCGGCTTCATCGGCCCCATGCCCACCGCACTCGACGTGTCTTTGACCCGAGTCGTCGAAACCGGCGTCATCACCCTGCTCATCAACGGCGCCGCTCCCTTCGTGCCAATAACCTCCGTTGGCAACTACAACGTCGATACTGGTGCCTTCACCGGCGAGGGGACCGGCAGCTTCACCCGGAACAATATCCAGGCTACCGAGCACCTGCAGGGGACGCTGTTCAACGGCCACCTCACCGGCGATATGAGCATCAACGGCCTGCCCAACGGCCCGATCACCTTCCGCATCGATATGAACAAGGTCAGCGGCCCTTAACCGACACCTGTCATTCCGAGCGCGGCGAAGAATCTCCGCCGGAAGTCAGACCCTTTCGCTATGCTCAGGATGACACTGTTGGCCTTAACCCGGCGCTAATTAGCGTCAAGACGCGCCAAATTGCAGCAAATTGTTGACATCTACGCCAAATACGCGTTATACTTGCTTGCTGATGGCTGGAGGTCTAGCCTCGTCTCTGTTTTCCCCACTTGCTGATCTGTAAGCACGCCCGGTTCTGTCGCAAGAGGTTTTTTGCGTCAAAAACCCTCTGTTCTATCCTCTAAGGAGTCATACGCATGGTCTTAAGTAGGGACGTTGTCCAGGAGCGTTTTCGTGTTCCAGACCTTGGCAAGGACTACTCCCACATTCCGGACGTAATTGACCTGCCGCCCCTGGTGCAGATCCAGCTCGATTCCTATCGCTGGTTCATTCGCGAGGGGCTGCAAGAGCTCTTCGAAGAGATATCGCCTATATCGGACTTCACCGGCAACCGCCTGGAGCTGCGCTTCGCGCGCGAGATCCACCCGCTGGTCGAGCCGATGGAGTCGATGGTGCGCGCTGTCCCCCTGCAGGACGTCGTCGGCAAGCGCGGCAAGCTGCTGGCGCCGGCCTTGGAGGAGATGAACGAGGAGACGATCCGCGCCCTCCAGGAAGCGGGCATCGCCGAGGTGGCCGTGCGCCCTTACGCCCTGGGCGAGCCCAAGTACCAGGAAGAAGAGTGCCACGAGCGCGATGCCACGCTGGCGGTTCCCTTGCGGGTCAACGTCCAGCTGACCATCCGCGAGACCGGCGAGGTCAAGGAGCAGGAAATCTTCATGGGAGATTTCCCGCTGATGACCGATAACGGCACCTTCATCATCAACGGCGCCGAGCGCGTTGTTGTCTCGCAGCTGGTGCGCTCTCCCGGCGTCTACTTCACGCTGGAACGCGACGCCACCAGCGGCCGCGACCTCTGTTACGCCAAGCTCATCCCCAATCGCGGCGCCTGGCTGGAGTTCGAGACCTCCAACAAGGACATCGTCTCCGTCAAGGTGGACCGCAAGCGCAAGATCCCCGTCACCACACTGCTGCGCGCCCTCGACCTGGACGATAGCCTGACCGATAAGCAGTTGGGCACTAACGAGCGCATCCTGGAGCGCTTCGCCGACGACGACACCGGCGAGCGCCAGTTCATCAAGGCTACCCTGGACAAAGACACCACCTGCACCAACAAGGCGGAGGCGCTGCTGGAGTTCTACCGCCGCCTGCGCCCGGGCGATCCGCCCACCATGGACAACGCCCGCAACTTGTTGCAGTCGCTGTTCTTCAGTGCCCGCCGCTATGACCTGGGCAAGGTGGGCCGCTACAAGATCAACCGGCGCCTGAGCGAGGATCCCAGCACCACCATCCGCATCCTCACCACCGACGACATCTACGCCATCGTGCGGGAGATCATCAAGCTCAACAACGGCAGCGGCCGCCCGGACGATATCGACCACCTGGGCAACCGGCGCGTCCGCACCGTGGGCGAGCTGATCCAGAACCAGTTCCGCATCGGCCTGCTGCGCATGGAGCGGGTCATCCGGGAGCGCATGTCGATCACGGATCCGGACCAGGCGGCGCCCAGTCAGTTGGTCAACATCCGGCCCGTCGTCGCCTCCATCAAGGAGTTCTTCGGCGGCTCCCAGCTGTCGCAGTTCATGGACCAGACGAACCCCCTGGCTGAGCTGACGCACAAGCGCCGGCTCTCTGCTTTGGGCCCGGGCGGCCTCTCGCGAGACCGCGCCGGCTTTGACGTTCGCGACGTCCACCACAGCCACTACGGCCGAATCTGCCCTATCGAGACGCCGGAAGGGCCGAACATCGGCCTGATCGGCTCGCTGGCCACCTACGGCCGGGTCAACGAATACGGCTTCATCGAAACGCCCTACCGCCGCGTGCTGCGCGAACTGCCGGCAAACTCGCCGGACCTGCTGGGCCGCGTCGTCAGCGAAGACGTGAAGGATGGCCGCAAGACTCTAGTTAAGGCCGGCGTCGAAATCAGCGGCGCCGTGGCTAAGAAACTGGCGGCGGCCGGCGACGACGTGCCTGTCGTCGTGCGGTCGTTCGTCTCCGACATTGTCGATTACCTCTCCGCCGATACGGAGGAGGACTACTTCATCGCACAAGCCAACTCGCCGATCGATGAGCGGGGCCACTTCCTGGAGGAGCGACTGGAGGCCCGCGTTGCCGGGCACTTCACAACGGCGCCGCCCGACCGCATCGACTACGTTGACCTCTCACCCAAGCAGGTGGTCTCAGTTGCCGCGTCGCTCATTCCGTTCCTGGAGCACGACGACGCCAACCGCGCTCTCATGGGCGCCAACATGCAGCGCCAGGCCGTGCCGCTGGTACGGCCGGAGACACCGCTGGTGGCCACAGGCATGGAGCACCAGTCCGCCAAGGACTCCGGCCAGACGATCTTCGCTGAGGAGGACGGCGTTATCAGCAGCGTCACCGGCGGCGCGGTCACCGTACAGTACGACTCCGGCCGTGAGCGCACCTTCAACCTGATGAAGTTCGTCCGCTCCAACCAGGGCACCTGCTTGAGCCAGCGCGCCATCGTTCGCAAGGGCGACCGGGTGCAGACCGGCCAGACTCTGGCCGATAGCTCCTGCACGGACCGGGGAGACCTGGCCCTGGGCCAGACCCTGCTCTGCGCCTTCATGAGCTGGGAGGGCTACAACTACGAGGACGCCATCATCCTCTCCGAGAACGTGGCCCGCGACGACAAGTTCACCTCCATCCACATCGAGAAGCACGAGGTGGAAGCCCGGGACACCAAGCTGGGCCCGGAGGAGATCACCCGTGACATCCCGAACGTCGGCGAAGAGGCACTGATGGACCTGGACGAAGACGGCATCATCCGCGTCGGCGCCTCCGTGGAGGCCGGCGACATCCTGGTCGGCAAGATCACGCCCAAGGGCGAGACGGAACTGACCGCGGAGGAGAAGCTGCTGCGTGCGATCTTCGGCGAGAAGGCACGCGAGGTAAAAGACACCTCGCTGCGCGTCCCGCACGGCGAGCGCGGCAAGGTCATCGACGTCAAGGTGTTCTCCCGCGAGAACGGCGATGAGCTTTCCCCCGGTGTCAACCGCATGGTGCGCGTCTACGTCGCGCAGCGGCGCAAGATCGCCGAGGGCGACAAGATGGCCGGCCGCCACGGCAACAAGGGCGTCGTGGCCCGCATTCTACCGGTGGAGGACATGCCGCACCTCTCTGACGGCACACCCGTCGACATCATCCTCAACCCGATCGGCGTGCCGAGCCGCATGAACATCGGCCAAGTGCTGGAGACCCACCTCGGCTGGGCCGCCAAGCGCCTCGGCTTCCGCGCCATCTCTCCCGTGTTCGACGGCGGCAACCCCAAGACTATCGAGGATGCCCTCTGCCGCACCTGGATCTGCGAGCAGGCCGGCGCCATCATGCCCGACCCGGACGCCCAGAAGTCTAACGGCGTCGGCGAGCATGTCGATATCGAGAAGGTGTCTACCTGGCTCAGGGAGCACGACTTCGACCCCCAGGAAGTGCTGGATGACAGCCGCGTTGGCGATGCCAAGCGGGCCGGCCTGGTGCTCTGGCTGGAGCAGCAAGGCGAGACCAAGGTCCGCAAGCTGAGCGAACAACAACTGGAAGAGGCTGCCGATAAGCTCCTCTTCGAGCGCAACCTGGTGTCCCCGAACCACGGCAAGCAGACCCTTATCGACGGCCGTACCGGCGACACGTTCGACCAGTCGGTAACGGTCGGCTACATCTACATGCTGAAACTGGTGCACCTGGTGGAGGACAAGATCCACGCCCGCTCCACCGGCCCGTACTCGCTGATCACCCAGCAGCCGTTGGGCGGCAAGGCGCAATTCGGCGGCCAGCGCTTCGGCGAAATGGAGGTCTGGGCGCTGGAGGCCTACGGCGCCGCCCACATCCTGCAGGAGCTGCTGACAGTCAAGTCCGACGACGTCATCGGCCGCGTCAAGACGTACGAGGCCATAGTCAAGGGCGAAGACATCCAGGAACCCGGCGTGCCGGAGTCCTTCAAGGTGCTAGTCAAGGAGCTACAGAGCCTGGGCCTCTCAGTAGAGGTTCTCAACGAGGAAGAAGAGGAGGTAGTCCTGCCTGAGACTTCAGCGGCAGACCTGCCGCAGTTGGGCATTGATCTTAGCGGGTTTGAGAAGGGGGACGAGTTCCTTGCCTCTTGAAGTCAACGACTTTAACGCGATTCGCATATCCCTGGCTTCGCCGGAACAGATACGCTCCTGGTCATACGGCGAGGTAACCAAGCCTGAGACCATAAACTATCGCACCCTGAAGCCGGAGAAGGACGGCCTCTTCTGCGAGAAGATCTTCGGGCCGACCAAGGACTTCGAGTGCTATTGCGGCAAGTACAAGCGCGTCCGCTACAAGGGCATTGTCTGCGACAAGTGCGGCGTGGAGGTCACGCGCGCCAAGGTGCGCCGCGAGCGCATGGGCCACATTGAGCTGGCCACGCCGGTCGCGCACATCTGGTTCGTCAAGGGCACTCCCAGCCGCATCGGCCTGCTGCTGGACGTCTCGCCGCGCAGCCTGGAGCGCGTCCTCTACTTCGCGCAGTACATCGTCACCAACGTCGACGAAGAGGAGCGCACGGCCGCCATCGCCCGCCTCAATGAGGAGATCGAGGGGCTTAACGGCCAGCTGCTGGAACAGCAGGCCCTGGCGCCAGAAGTGGCGCTGGCCGCGCTGGACAAAGAGCTGGAGCAGGAGCGCGCCGAGCTGAAGCAGCGCATCGACGAGGTGCGGCGGACACTGCACTCCGTCGGCAGCAAGCCGGCCCCGGAGGACATTACCCTGGGTGACGTCCTTATCGTCGCCGTAGACGAGGTGCCGCCGCCTGAGGCTGACGACACTCTGGGAGCCGCCGCTCAGCGCCTTACGGAGGAGCTGGAGACCAGCTTCGCCAACCGCCGCCAGGAGATCGAGAGCAAGGCTGGCGAGGCCGCCGGCAAGGAGGCCGAGGCCCAGCGCGTCAAGCACCTTGAGGAGCTGCGCAACCAGGTCGATCAGCTGCAAGAGCAGGTATACGACCTGGAGGGTCTGCGCGACCCTTCCCGGGATGACCAGTGCTCCTTGCTGGCGGAGGTCAAGTTCCGCGAGCTACAGGACAAGTTCTCTGCCGTCTTCCAGGGAGGCATGGGTGCCGAGGCGGTGCTGGATATCCTGCGCCGCGTACAGTTGGACGTGCTAAGCGTCAAGCTGCGCGAGGAGATCGAGAGCTTCAGCGGTCAGCGTCGCAAGAAGGCCACCAAGCGCTTGCGCGTGGTAGAAGCCCTGCGCAGCAGCGGCAACAAGCCGGAATGGATGATCCTGACCGTGCTGCCGGTGTTGCCTCCGGACCTGCGTCCCATGGTCCAACTGGACGGCGGCCGCTTTGCCACCAGCGACCTCAACGACCTCTACCGCCGCGTCATCAACCGCAACAACCGCTTGAAGCGGCTGCTGGAGCTGGGAGCGCCGGAGATCATCATCCGCAATGAGAAGCGCATGCTCCAGGAAGCCGTCGATTCGCTGATCGATAACGGCCGGCGAGGCCGCGTCGTCTCCACTGCGGGAAACCACAAGCTGAAGAGCCTGTCCGATATGCTGAAGGGCAAGCAGGGGCGCTTCCGGCAGAACCTGCTGGGCAAGCGCGTCGACTACTCCGGCCGCTCGGTCATCGTCGTCGGCCCGGAGTTGAAACTGCACCAGTGTGGCATTCCCAAGCGCATGGCCCTGGAGCTGTTCAAGCCGTTCGTCATGCACGCGCTGGTGGCCAAGGGCCTGGCGCACAACATCAAGTCCGCCAAGCGCATCGTCGAGCGGGCGCGACCCGAGGTCTGGGACATCCTGGACGAGATCATCAAGCAGCGCCCGGTGCTCCTGAACCGCGCGCCCACGCTGCACCGATTGGGCATCCAGGCGTTCGAACCCGTCCTCATCGACGGCTCCGCAATTCAGATCCACCCGCTGGTCTGCTCCGCCTTCAACGCCGACTTCGATGGCGATCAGATGGCGGTGCACGTGCCGCTCTCCCGCGCATCTGTCGCGGAGGCGCGACAGGTCATGCTCTCATCGCAGAACCTGCTGCTGCCCAGCAATGGCGAGCCCGTCATCGCGCCGACTCTAGACATCGTGCTCGGCTGCTACTACCTGACCTTGCAGCGCCCGGGCGTCCACGGCGAGTACACGGAGGGCCAATCGCACGGCATCTACGGCAGCTTTGCGGAGGCGGAGCTGGCTTACAACATGGGCATGGTCAACCTGCACGCCGTAGTGAAGGTGCGCGACGAGAAGACCAACAACGAGTTGGTGGAGACCACTATCGGCCGCATCATCTTCAACGAGATGGTGCCCGCTGAGCTCGGCTTCCGCAACCAGGTGTTCGACAAGAAGGCGATCAAGGACCTGGTGGCTGAG
>DASRHH010000061.1:0-9962 GCA_035650635.1 Dehalococcoidia bacterium
GTTGCCGGGCAGCGTCCAGGGCGTCGTCGTCCAGGCCAGGAGGCTGGCCGGCAGCTCCAGGCCCAGCCGCTGCCGCGACTCCTCGGTCAGCGGGAACTTCACGTAGACGCTGGGGTCCGGCGTGTCCTCCTCGTAGCCCAGCGCGACCTCCGCATCGGAGAGCGAGGTCTCGCAGCGGGGGCAGTGTGGCGCCGAGCGGTAGTCCTGGTAGACCAGGCCGGCGTCCCAGAGTTGCTTGATGATCCACCAGGCGCTCTCGATGTAGGCGTTGTCGAAGGTGATATAGGCGTCGTCCAGGTCGACCCAGAAGCCGATGCGCTCGGTCAGCGCCGCCCACTCCTGGACGTAGCGGAAGACGCTGTCACGGCAGCGCCGGTTGAACTCCTCGACACCGAACTCCTCGATGTCGCGCTTGCTCTTCAGGCCCAGCTCGCGCTCGATCTCCAGCTCCACCGGCAGGCCGTGGGTGTCCCAGCCGGCCTTGCGCGGCACGCGATAGCCGCGCATGGTCTTGTAGCGCGGGAAGAGGTCCTTGAAGGAGCGCGAGAGCACGTGGTGCACGCCCGGGCGCGCGTTGGCGGTCGGCGGCCCCTCATAGAAGACGAAGCGCTTGTCCGCCGGCCGTTCGCTTACGCTCCTGGCGAAGATATCGTGCTGCTTCCAGAGCTGAAGGATGCGTTGCTCCAGCTCCGGGAAGCGCTCGCGGGTGTTGACTGGCTCGAACATCTGCTGGTCCTATCGCTCTGACGAAAAAGGCCCGTCCCGATAGGGACGAGCCGAAGCCCGCGGTACCACCCTGATTCCCGCCGTTGCGACGGGCTCTCGCCAGGCCTCCCCCGGTGTTAAGAATAGAGACGCGGGAGTGCCTGCGCCCCGTTAACGCTGGGCCTGCGACCGTGCCTACTTTGCCAGCTGATGCGGACCGTTCGGGCGGTGGCTCAGGAGGGATGTTCGCCGCGTCGGTCTCCGGCCCCCTTCCACCGTTCGGGGCTCGCTGGCGGGCCTGGCGGGCTAGGTGTCTCCGTCTTCGCCTTTTCTGTATCGACTCCAGTCTATGAGGCTTCGGCGAAGCGGTCAAACTGGCGTATTAACCAATCAAGGGTATAGGCGTTTTCCTATATGGCCTTATCTACAGTCTGAAAGGAGAAAGCGCTATGCCCTGGAACCGAATCGGTGCTATCAGCGGGATTCTCTTCGTAGTCTTGTTGATCGCGGGGGTGGTTATGGCCATTGGCGACACGCCGGATTCAAGCGATCCGGACGCCGATTGGGTGAAATACCTTAACAACGATAGCCAGCTGATCCGAAACGTCATCGGCGGCTACCTGCTGGTATTCTCAGCAATCGCCTTCTTGGTTTTTCTGGTTGTGCTCGCCAGGCACCTGCGTCAAGCCTCAGCCGGGGAGGAGATATTGCCGACTATCGCGTTCGTGGCAGGCGTGGCGTTCGTGGCGTCTCTCATCGCGGCCACAGGCGGACTAATCGCGGAGCCGGCGAACCTCAAGCTAGGCGATGCACCGGCTCCCAGCGTGGACTTCGCGAGAAATATCCAGGCCGTGGGGTTCGTGATATTGCTGATCGGCGGCGCCCTTTCGGCAGCGGCCATGATCGCGGCGACATCCCTGATTATACTGCGGACGCATATGCTGGCGGCCTGGATAGCCATACTGGGTTTCGTGGCTTCGTTCGCTCTTCTCTTCGGAGCCGTCTTCCTGCCGCTGATCGCCCTGCCGATTTGGATGCTCATCGTGAGCGTTGCGCTTCTGCGCCGGCCGGAGGCTGCCGCATCAGCCTAGGCAGAACTAGATCGAGTTAATGGAAAGGAGGGCTAGCCATGCCGCTTCCCTGGAACCGAATCGGAGCTATCAGCGGAATACTCTTCGCGATTCTCTTCGTCGTGGGCACAATGCTGGCTGCGGATCAGCCGGATTCGGGCGATCCAGACGCCGACTGGCTGAGTTACTTCAACGACGACGGCCGCCTTCTTCGTAATTTGATTGGTGGCTACCTCTGGGTGGTCTCGGCGCTGCTCTTTATAGTCTTCCTGGTCGTGCTGGTACGCCATCTCCGCCAGGTAAGCAGAGGAGACGACGTGCCCGCCGGGATAGTCCTGGTCAGTGGTGGCGTCTTCGTCACAATGCTGCTGGTCGGTGCTTTCGCCGTTGTTGCGGTGCCGGCCGGCATTAAGTTCGGCGACACTCCTGTCCCAAGCCCGGACTTCGGACGCATGCTGCCCCAGATTGGCTTTGGTGCACTGCTGGTTGGCGGCGGCTTCTCAGCGCTGTTGCTGATAGCGACCACCTCATGGGTGATCCTGAGGACGCACATGTTGGCGACCTGGATCGCGGTTCTCGGCTTTGTCGCGGCGATCATCCTCATTTTCGGCGCGCTCTTTATTCCGATGATCGCCCTGCCGATCTGGATGCTGGTGATCAGCGGCGCCCTGCTGCGCCGGCCGGAGGTTACCGCCTCTCCCTAGGCCCAGCGATCCACCAGGCGACCGAACGACTCCCGGATGGCATCGCGCTGTCCGGGAGTCAGCACATCCGCGAGGAAATCGAGCCGGTCGTCCAGGTAGACCATGGCGGAGGGCCGGTCGATGACGTCGTCGCTGGCCGCCGCTTCCTCGAAGAGCGCGATCGCGAACTGCTCGATGCGGCGGTCAATCAGCCGTTCCAGCGCCCGCAACTGGTCCGGGGTGGGATCAGCGCCAGGGGTCAGGCCCAGCGGCTCCACGGTATCGGCGCCCAGGATACGGCTCAACTGCGGGATAAGCGTCGGGTGCACCGGCCTATAATATCACCTGGCGTTATGTCTATTAGCCGCTCTGGGGTGCCGGCGCCGTATTGACCGCTTGCTATTTGCCTGCTACCATTTCGGCTACAACTGAATATCGGCTCGCTTATCAAGAGCGGTGGAGGGAACGGCCCTGTGAAGCCCGGCAACCAGCCCGCCAGCATCGCTGACGCGCCAGGTGCCAACGCCGGTCCGAGTACTCGGACACGATAAGGCAAAAGAGTGTGCATCGGCCCGCCATTGGTGGGTCTTTTTATTGCGTAAGAAATGACGGAAATACACACAACAACAATGGCGATGCTGCGGGCCTGCGTCCGCCCCAAAGCGGACTGGCAGGCCCACGTAGGACGTTCGCGTCTGCATTCCTGAAAGCCAAGGAGGCATCGCCAAAGAGATGAGTTTTGCTAACAACCTGAGATGTCGTGAGTGCGGCCGGCTCTACCCGCTGCAGCCGGTGCACGTCTGCGAGTTCTGCTTCGGGCCGCTCGAGGTCTTCTACGACTACGAGCTGCTACGCAGCGAAATCAGCCACGAGAGCATAGACCGCGGGCCGCTGACAATGTGGCGCTACGCGCCGCTGCTGCCCGCCGAGCCCGACGCCGCCGTCGATATCGGCGTCGGCATGACGCCGTTGTTGCGGGCCAACAATCTGGGCAAGGCGCTGGGCCTCAAGCGGCTCTACATTAAGAACGACTGCGTGAACCCCACCTGGTCGTTCAAGGACCGCGTCGTCTCGGTCGCGGCGACCAAGGCGCGGGAGTTCGGCTTCGATACGCTGGCCTGCGCCTCCACCGGCAACCTGGCGAACAGCGTCTCCGCCCACGCGGCCCGCGCCGGCATGGACGCCTACGTCTTTATCCCGTCCGACCTGGAGCAGGGCAAGGTCATCGGCTCTGCCGTTTACGCGCCGACACTGGTCGCTGTCGATGGCAGCTACGACGACGTCAACCGCCTCTGCAGCGAGCTCTCGGACAAGTACCCCTGGGCCTTCGTCAACATCAACGTCCGGCCCTACTACGCGGAGGGCTCCAAGACCCTGGCCTACGAGGTTTGCGAGCAGCTGGGCTGGCAATCGCCTGACCACTGCATCGTGCCGATGGCCAGCGGCTCGCTTTTCACCAAGGTGTACAAGGGGCTGAAAGAGCTGTCCTGGCTGGGCCTGGTCAATTGGAGCGGCCCGCGCATGAGCGGGGCCCAGGCGCTGGGCTGCTCGCCGATCATTGAGGCGCTGGAACGCGATAGCACCAACATCCGGCCGCAGAAGCCCAACACCATCGCCAAGTCCCTGGCGATCGGCAACCCGGCGGACGGATTCTACGCCCTCAAGACCATCGCGCAGTCCGGCGGCACCGGCGTCGCCGTCAGTGACGAGGAGGTCGTCGAGGGCATCAAGCTGCTGGCAGAGACGGAGGGCATCTTCGCCGAGACCGCCGGCGGCGTCACCATCGCGGCGCTCAAGCGGATGTGTGAACAGGGCAGCGTCGACGCCGACGAGCTGACTGTCGCCTTCATCACCGGCGCCGGCCTCAAGACGCAGGAAGCCGTCGTCGATGCGCTGACGCCGGCGCTGCGGGTGCAACCGGCGATCGCGTCATTCGAGGAGGCGCTGAGCCAGCGCCACGGCGTCCTACCGGCGGCGAGGAGTTAGACATGGCCAAGCAGCGCATGAAGTTCACCTTTGAGCCGGAGTTGATCCAGCGGCCGATCATCTGGTCTCTGGGCAAGGAGTTTGATCTGGTCACCAACATCCGCCGCGCCGACGTGACGGAGGACCGCGGCTGGGTGGTGCTGGAGCTGGAGGGAGACCTGGAGGAGATCGAGCGGGCTCTGCGCTGGGTACAGGAGCAGGGCGTTCGCGTCGATCCCGTCGCCGGGGACGTCCTGGAGGGATGATGGAACGACGACCCCTCCCTGACCCTCCCCTACGAGGGGAGGGAAACGGCGATAGACTTACGTCCTTCCTGCTTCTTCTGGGAGGGAGTAGGGAGCGCAACCTATGATTACAAGAGGTAACCAAAATGAGCGTTAAGGTCCGAATTCCCACACCGCTGCGCAAGCTGACCGCCGAGCAGGACATCGTCTCCGGAGACGACGGCGACCTGCTGACCTGCATCGAGGGGCTGGAGCAGCAGTTCCCCGGCCTCAAGGAACGCATCTGCGACGAAAACGGCGAGCTGCGCCGCTTCGTCAACGTCTACGTCAACGGCGAGGACGTGCGCTTCCTGGCCGGCCTGCAGACGGCGCTCAAGGCCGGCGACGAGGTCAGCATCGTGCCGGCCGTCGCCGGCGGCGCGCCCAATCCCCTCTCCCTTTGAGAGAAGGGACGTGCTCCCCCGCTAGCGCGCTAGCAGGTTCAGCGTGGCCTGGGCCATGATCGATACGCCCAGCGGTAGCGTCTCTTCGTCGATGTCGAAGCCGGGCTGGTGCCACATCTTGTCGATGCCCTTGGCCGCGTTGTTCGTCCCCAGCAGGAACATGCAGCCCGGCGCCTTCTCCAGGAAGAGGGCGCTGTCGTCGGGGAAGACGTTGCGCCACTGCCGGATGACGTTGCCCTCGCCCACCAGCTCCCGCGCGATGTCCTCCACCACGCCGATGACCTCCGGCGAGTTGACCGCCGGCGGCAGCGAGTGCAGGCTCTCGATCTCGTAGGTGCCGCCCATCGCCTTGACTGTCGAGTCGATGATGGCGTGCATGCGCTCCATCAGGCGGTCGCGTAGCTCCTTGTCGTAGAGCCAGAGCGTGAGCTGCAGCTCGGCCTCTCCCATCGCCAGGCCCGGCGCCATGCCTTTGCCCTGCATGCCGCTGACGTTGAAGTACACCGGCTGCAGCGCCGAGCCGCCGCCCAGCATGGCCGGGTAGAGCGCGTTCATCAGCTGCGACGCGATTAGCGCGGCATCGACCGCGTCCTGGCGGCGTCCGAACCAGCCGGGGTTGCCCTTGATGGTCAGCTTCTGGATGTCCATGCTGCACCAGACGGTGTCCGGTATCACCACCTTGCCCGCCTCCGCCTCCGGAGTTGGGTGGTGGGTGATTACGTAGTCCGGGCTCACCTTGTCCCAGAGGCCGTCATCGATCATGCGCTTGGCGCCGGTCTGCGGCTCGTCTCCCGGCTGGAAGACGAAGGCCACCTGCCCTGATATCTGGTCGCGGTGCCGCGCCAGGACCTCGGCCGTGGCGACGGCGAGCGCCATGTTCATGTCGTGCCCGCAGGCGTGGTTGCGGTTCTCGATCTGCGAGCGGTGCGGCCGGTCGGCCGGTTCCTCTGGCATTGGCAGCGCGTCCATGTCGGCGCGGATGAGGACGGTCTTGCCTGGCCGGGCGCCTTCCAGGAAAGCGAGGACGCCCGTCACGCCGATACCGCTCTCCACCTGCAGGCCCAGCGCCTGCAGCCGGCTGACGATGCGTGCCGCCGTGTCCACCTCCTCGTAGGCCAGCTCCGGGTGCTGGTGGAACTCGCGTCGCAGGGCGATAGTCTGGTCCTTCAGTTCGGAGGCGGTGCGTGAGACGTCGGCTACGGTTGCCATGGTAACCCTCCTTTGGCTAAAAGGCTCGTGCGATTATTTTGCTGCGGGCAAATCAGTGCCGGAATTATAGCGCCGGTCGGCAAGGCTGGGAAGGGCAGTTGGCCTTGACTCAACCTGCGCTCTGACCTAAACTCCACTATAGCTATCGGGAATATCCACTATTCCCGTTTCCGCGAGGTAGACCCATGCAGGTTGAAGAACGTCACGTAAGCCATCCCCAGGTCCCCGAGGATCTCAAGACCGGCCGCGTCTTTGTGACCCTGGACGAAGAGATCGACAACTTCGAGCGCGAGGCCAAGCGCTTCCGCCAGGACGAGGAGGGCCTCAACCCGGAGTTCCTTCCCTTCCGCCTGATGCACGGCACCTACGGCCAGCGGCAAGAAAACCAGCAGATGATGCGCATCAAGCTGCCTTACGGCGGCGTCGCGGCCGACCAGATGGAAGTGATGGGCGCCGTTGCCGAGAAGTATTCCGGCCTGCGCCGCGGCCATATCACCACCCGCGAGAATGTCCAGATCCACTTTATCAACCTGGACGTTGTGCCGGAGATCATGCGCATGCTGGCTCGCGTCGGCCTGACGACGCGTGAGGCCTGCGGCAACACCGTCCGCAACATCACCGGCTGCCCCTTCGCGGGCACCTGCTCCGACGAAGTCTTCGATGCGACGCCCTACGCGGCCGCTTACGGCCGCAACATGCTACGCAACCCCATCTGCCAGCGGCTGCCCCGCAAGTGGAAGACCGCTTTCTCCTCCTGCGCCAGCGACTGCGCCGGCACGCCCTTCCACGACATTGGCTTTGTCGCCAAGGTTCGCCAGGACGAGAATGGCAACGAGGTGCGCGGCTTCGAGATCAAGGTCGGCGGTGGCACCTCGACGATGCCGCGCGTTGCCGACACGATCTACGAGTTCGTGCCGGCCGACAACGGCGAGTACATCCGCGTGGCCGAGGCCATGCTCAAGGTGTTCGACAAGGAGGGCGGCCTGCCCATGTTCTTGCGTAAGAACATGAACAAGGCCCGCGTCAAGTTCTTGGTCCAGAAGCTTGGCATCGACGAGTTCCGCCGGCAAGTGGAGGAGGAGTTGGCCGAACCCTGGGCAAAGGAGCCGCTGGACATGCCCGCCCTGCTGCAGCTGGCGCCGGAAGGCCCGACTGTCGGCGAGCCGCCGGCTAACGGCCATGAGCCCGCGCCTGAGTTCGAGCGCTGGGCCCGCACTAACGTGCGCAAGCAGAAGCAGCCCGGCTATGTGGCCGTCACCGTCACGGTGCCGCTGGGCAACCTCTCGCCGGAGCAGTTCCGCGGCCTCGGCTCCATCATGCGGCGCTTCAGCGGCGGCAATGCCCGCACCCAGCAGAACCAGAACCTGGTTCTGCGCTACGTGCGGGAGGACGCCCTGCCAGCGCTGCACCGTGAGCTGACGGCGCTCAAGCTGGGCGCGCCGGACGCCGGCCTCATGGCCGACACCGTGGCCTGCCCGGGCACCGACAGCTGCAAGCTCGGCATCTCTTCCTCGCAGGGGGTCGGCGGCGCCCTCCGCGAGGCTGTCCTCTCCTGGGGCATCACCGACGAGCTGGCCAACCAGATCCACATCAAGGCCAGTGGCTGCCCGAACGGTTGCGGCCAGCACCACCTGGCGGCCATCGGGCTGCAGGGGTCGACCTACCGTAACGGCGACCTGGAGATCCCCTGCTTCGATATCTTCTTGGGCGGCGGCAACTACGTCGGCGGGGGGCGCTATGCCACCCGTGTCGCGCGCGTGCCCTCCAAGCGGGCGCCGCAGGCCGTGCGCAAGATCATCGACCACTACCTGGAGAACCGGAGCGAGGGCGAGGAGTTCCTGGCCTTCGTCGACCGCATTGGGCCCAAGAGCTTTGCCCCCCTCTTCGTGGAGTTCAGTGAGGTCGGGCCGCTGCACCAGAACATCGAGATGTACATGGACTGGGGCAAGGACGAGCTCTTCCACGTCGTCCGCGGCGAGGGCGAGTGCGCCATCTAACGTTCGCAACAAAAAGCTAAGGGAGGCAACCACATTGGCAACGGGAGCAAAGTACAGCGCTGAGCAAGCGGCGGCGCTGAGCCGGCAGATGGAGGGCAAGACCCCCCAGGAGATCATCGCCTGGTCTTTTCAGGAGTTCGGCTCCAACATCGGCTTCGCCAGCAGCTTCGGCGCTGAGGACGTCGCGATGATCGACATGATCGCCAAGGTCGCGCCGGGCCTGCGCATCTTCACGCTGGACACCGGCCGCCTGCACGACGAGACCTACTACGTCATGGACCAGGTGCGTCAGCGCTACGGCACCAAGATCGAGACTGTGTTCCCGGAGCGAGAGGCCGTGGAGACGCTGGTGCGCAGCAAGGGGTTCTACTCCTTCCAGGAGAGCATCGAGAACCGCAAGGAGTGCTGCTTCATCCGTAAGGTGCAGCCGCTGCAGCGCGTGCTCGGTGGCCTGGACGCCTGGATGACGGGCCTGCGCCGCGACCAGGCGGTCACGCGCGCCAACACGGCCATTGTCGAGATCGACGAAGCCAACGGCGGCCTGGCCAAGGTCAACCCGTTGGTCGACTGGTCCAACGACGACGTCTGGGCCTACATCAAGGCCAACGACGTACCCTACAACCCGCTGCACGACCAGGGCTTCCCCAGCATTGGCTGCGCGCCCTGCACCCGCGCCATCATGCCCGGCGAAGACATCCGCGCCGGCCGCTGGTGGTGGGAGCTGCCGGAATACAAGGAGTGCGGCCTCCACCCCGGCATCAAGACCGCCTAGATCCCATATCAAGGCAAAGGAGATAAGGGCCACGGCCATGCCGTGGCCCTTAAACAGAAGCATATGGCAAACGTCTCTCAGCCGCGCCAGCCGCTCGGCGGCACCCTCAACCAAAGGCTTGTCCCGGAATCGCAGCGCCCGGCCGTCGCCGAGCGGGCGCGCTCCCTGCCGGCGCTGCAGCTGAATGCTCGCACCGTCTCCGACATCGAGATGCTAGCGATCGGCGCCTACAGCCCGCTGCAGGGCTTCCTGGGCCAGGCGGACTATCGCGGCGTGCTCAGCGGAATGCACCTCTCGTCCGGCATCCCCTGGTCCATCCCCATCACCCTCGCCGTCACGCCCGAGCAGGCGACGGGCCTCAAGGAGGGCCAGGAGGTGGCGTTGCAGGACGAGTCCGGCCGCACCCTGGCCATCCTGGAGCTGGCGGAGAAGTTCTCCTACGACAAGCAGGAGGAGGCACGGCAGGTCTATCGGACGGAGGAAGAGGCGCACCCCGGAGTGGCCGCCCTCTACGCCCAGGGCGACGTCCTGCTGGGCGGTGCCGTCCATGTCATCGAGCGGCCCCCGCACGATGACTTCGCCCAGTACCGCCTGGACCCGGCGCAGACGCGGGCGCTCTTCCAGGAGAAGGGTTGGCGCACGGTCGTCGGCTTCCAGACGCGCAACCCGGTGCATCGCGCCCACGAGTACATCCAGAAGTGTGCACTGGAGATCGTCGATGGCTTGCTGCTGCACCCGCTGGTCGGCGAGACCAAGGGCGATGACATCCCTGCCGATGTCCGCATGCGCTGCTATGAGGTGTTGCTGGCCAACTACTACCCGGCGGATCGCGTAGTGCTGGCCAGCAACACCTCATAGCAGCGCATGCGGACA
>DASRHH010000062.1:0-11991 GCA_035650635.1 Dehalococcoidia bacterium
AAGGCGCGCTGGAAGCCGCTTGCCTCGCAAAGCGCCTGGGCGAACTCGATCTGCGGCACACTGTAGAAAAGGTTGGAGGGCTGGATTAGCGTCCGCGCCTGCTCCTCGATCGCCTGGACGACGACCGGGTGGCTGTGGCCCAGGCTGACCGAGGCGATGCCGCCGACGAAGTCGAGGTACTGGCGGCCAGCCTCGTCGTAGAGGTGGCAGCCCTCGCCGCGCACGACGGTCAACGGCAGGCGCTTCAGCAGGTGGAAGAAGTAGCGCTCCTCCAGCGCTGGCCAGTCCGTCACTCCGCGCCTCCGACCAGCGTGCCGGCTGGCTGCTCGGAGAGCGCCGCCAGCAGCGCGCCGGGCTCCCGCCCATCGACGATGAGGCTGCGCGCTCCGGCAGCGGCAGCCGCCAGGCACGCCTCCACTTTGGGGATCATGCCGCCGGAGACCGCGCCAGCCTCGAGTAGCGTGGCGTGGTCAGCTGCCGAGACGCGCGGCAGCAGCTGGCCTTCGCCGTCCAGGATGCCGGGCACGTCGGTCAGGAAGACGAGTGCCCCGGCCTCCAGCGCCGCCGCGATGGCGCCGGCCGCAGTGTCGGCGTTGACGTTGAGCAGGCGGCCGCTGGGTCCTTCCGCGCCGCACTCCAGGGCGATTGGCGCGATGACGGGCACCAGCCCACGCTCCAACAAAGAAATCAGCGACTCCGTGTTCACTTCCGTCACCTCGCCTACCAGGCCGAGCTCTGGGTCGAGGACGCGTGCCTTCAACATGCGAGCGTCGGCGCCGGAGAGGCCGATCGCGTCGACACCACGTTGCTGCAGGGCCGCGACCAACTGCTTGTTGACCAGGCCGGCCAGCACGGCGACCGCCACGTCCAACGTCTCGGCATCCGTCACGCGCAGGCCACGCTCGAAGCGGGTGGGCACGTCATGGCGAGCCAGCCAATCGCTGATGGTGGCGCCGCCGCCATGCACAACGATCGGATGGCGGCCCTGGCGGCGCAGCTCGGCTATGTCGTCGAGCGTCGTGTCGTGGCTACCCAGCGTGGAGCCGCCGATCTTGGCGATGATGATATCGTTCATGTCGTGTAGAGGCTGTTTAGCCGCACGTAGTCCTCGGTAAGGTCGGATCCCCAGGCCGTCGCCGTCGCATTCCCCATCCCCAGGTCGATCCGAAAACGCACATCCGGCTCTCCGAGCATGGCCCGCGCCTTCGACTCGTCGAACGGCGAAGGGCTGCCCAGCTCGTAGAGGCAAATCTCCGGCCCGGGCGGCGCCGAGAGCCAGAACGACGTCCGCGGCTCCTCCATGGCGCAACCGCTGTTGCCGATAGCCGCCAGCACGCGGCCCCAGTTGGGATCGCTGCCATAGACCGCCGTCTTCACCGCTAGAGAACGGGCGACCTCGCGGGCGGCGCGGCGGGCGTCCGCACGGTCGGCCGCGCCCTCGACGACGGCCTCGATAACTTTCGTGCCGCCTTCGGCGTCGCTGACGATGGCGCGCGCCAGGTGGATGCAGGCGCGGGTCAGAGCTTCCCGGAAGACGCCAGCCATCGGATGGGCCTCGTCGAGCGGCTCGCCGCCGGCCATGCCGTTGGCCAGCACCACCACCATGTCGTTGGTGCTGGTGTCGCCATCGACATCAATCATGTTGAAGGAGTCATCCACGGCTTCCCGCAGCGTCAACTGCAGAAAGCCGGCGGCCACGGGCGCGTCGGTCGTCAAGAAGCAGAGCATCGTCGCCATGTTGGGGTGGATCATGCCGGCGCCTTTGGCGGCGCCTGCCAGCGTATAGACGCCGAAGCGCAACGCCACCTGCTTGGGACGCGTGTCCGTGGTCATGATTGCGCGCGCGAAGTCGTCGCCGCCGTCCGGCGAAAGTTCGATAGCGCCAATGCCCGCGGCCAGCCGTTCCAGCGGCAGGTGCGTGCCGATGACACCCGTAGAGGCCACCACAATGTCTGCGGCGGGGACGCCGGCCATCAGCGCAGCGGCCTCCGCCATAGCGATGGCGTCCTGCAGACCGCGCTCGCCGGTGGCGGCGTTGGCGCTGCCACTGTTGGCGACGATCGCCTGGGCGCGGCCATCGCGCAGGTGCTTGCGGGTCACGGTGACGGGCGCTGCCTGCACCCGGTTGGTGGTGTAGACGGCGGCGGCGCTGCAGGGCGCCTCCGAATAGACCATACCAACGTCCAGCTTGTCCCAGTCCTCCCGGATGTGCGCCTTGACCGCGCCGGCGAGGAAACCGCGCGGGCTGGTCACGCCACCTTCCGCCAGAGCGACGATGTCCTCAGCCATCTCAGGGATAGACCGCCGGCAAGTCCAGGCCTATCGCTTCCGGCAGGCCCAGCATCAGGTTCATGTTCTGGATCGCCTGGCCGGCCGCGCCCTTCACCAGGTTATCGATGACGCTGAGTACGACCAGGCGCTCAGTGCGCAGATCGACCGTCGGGTAGATGAGGCAGAGGTTGTTGCCCCAGGTCTGCTTCGTCGAGGGCGGCGCATCGACGACCTTGACGAAGGGCTCGCTGCGATAGGCCTCGCGGAAAAGGTCGCGCGCCGCTGCCTTGCCGGCCTCGCCGGAGGGGAGGGCGCCTGGCTGCAGCGGCGCGTAGCAGGTTGCGAAGATACCGCGGGTCATCGGGATCAAGTGCGGCGTGAAAGTGACGCGTGGGCGCGGCGGCTGCGGCGCCTCGGCGGCCGGCCAGAGCGCGGCCAGCTCCTGCACTATCTCTGGCAGGTGGCGGTGTCCATCGACACTGTAAGCCGCGACACTCTCGTTAGCCTCCGGATAGTGGTAGGCCAGGCCCAGACTGCGGCCGGCGCCGGAGACGCCGGACTTGGCATCGACGATGATGTCCGTCGTGATGACGGCGGACTTGACAGCGGGCGCTAACGCCAGGACGGCCGCCGTGGGATAGCAGCCCGGATTGGCGATGAGCTTGGCGGCGGTCACGGCGTCGCGGTTCAGCTCGGTCAGGCCGTAGACGGCCTGACCGAGCAGGTCCGGCGCCGGGTGCTGATTGCCGTACCAGGCGCTGTACTCGGCGGCGTCCTTCAGCCGGAAGTCGGCGCTGATATCGACGACGGGCAGCCCCTGGCGCACCAGCGGCACAATCGCCCCGGCGCTGGCTGCATGCGGCAGTGCTGAGAAGACGAAGTCGACCTCGCCCAGCGACTCCTCAACCGTCAGGTCGTAGCACGAGAGGTGCGGGAACACCTCCGCCAACGGCTTGCCGGCAGCGCTACGACCGGTGACGGAGACTAGCTGGGCCTCTGGATGTATATAGAGCAGCCGCGCCAGCTCTGAACCGGCGTAGCCCGTGACGTTGATAATCCCTACTTTGACCATGCTTGTTTTCACTCAATAAAAACGCCCCACCATTGTAAGTGGTGGGGCTACCGTTTAGCCTCGCTTAGTGCGTTTGGCTAGTCCAGGGCAGACAGCAATCCCCCACCCGTTCGCAGGCCGAGTCGTCGGAGGCGGAGTGCGTCGCGCCCAAACATACATCAGCAGGTTAGCGGCGGCCGTTTCCTGTGTCAAGCCATCCCCGTGCGCGAGCGGCCCTCCGGACAGACCTCCAGCAGCGGGCACTGAGGGCAGAGCGGCCGTTGAGCGCGGCAGAGACGGCGGCCGTGGCGGATCATCAGGATGTGCAGCGGGAAGACCTGCTCCGGCGCGGCCTGCCCCTCCAGCAACACCTGCGTGCGCACGGGGTCGGTACGCGGCGGCACCAACCCCAACCGCAGCGCGACGCGATGGACGTGGGTATCCACGGGCAGCGCCGGCATCCCCAGCGCAAACATCAACACACAGGCCGCCGTCTTCGGCCCGACACCCGGCAGCTGCTGCAACCAGGCTTTCGCTTCGTCCAGCGGCATCTCCCTCAGGAAATCGAGGTCAAAGGAGCCGATGCGCTCCCAGACCGCCGACATGATCGCCTTGATCCGCGGCGTCTTGATGCGGGCCAGACCACCGACCTGAATCGCCGCCTCGATTTCGATAGGGTCGCCGGCCAGGAGGTCGGGCCACGTGGGATAGCGAGCCAGCAAGCGCATGAAGGCGCGCCCGGAGTTGGTGTCGGAGGTGTTCTGGGAGAGGATCGTCAGTACCAGCTCCGCCATGGGGTCGCCGTGGGCGCGCCAGACGGGTTCGCCGTAGAGGGGCGAGAGCCGGTCGATGATGTCGGCCGGCACTAGCGGTTTCAGCTTCGGCCTACGCTTGCGGGGCATCAGGGGTTGAAATAATCGTAGACTAGCCGCGATAGGCCGGCCACGGTGGCCCAATCGCCGGGCGTATCGCTCAGCACGGCGATAATGTATGGCCCCTTCGGCCCCCAGACCAGGCCAACATCATGCGTGACGCCGATGGCGGCGGTCTTGTGCGCGACCGCGACGCCGCTCGGAACGCCCGCCACGATACCGTCGCGGACGCCCTCTTGTAGCAGCAGCTCCAGCATGTCCTGGCGGGCCTCCTTGCTGATGCCGTCCGGCCTGGCGATGGCGCGCACCAACGTCGCCATGTCGTCCGCTGTCGTAGTCGATGGCTGCTTGTCGAAGCGGCTATCGTTCAGGCCGAGCGAGGCCATCAGCTTATCGATGTCGCCGATGGAGTCGAAGAGAACCTCTGTGGAAGCGCCGTCGCCGACGATGACCATGGCGATGAGCGCGTCGCGCAGTGTGTAACTATCCCCCTGGCGCATCTCCAAAAAAGCGAGGGTGCCGGTGTCGGCCTTAACGTGCCGCTCCTTTAGCGTCACCACCTTCGCGAAATCCAGCTTGCCGGCCTCGGCCTGATGGTAGGCGGCGTGGAGCAGCGCCAGCTGCAGTAACCCGTCGCTGCGGTGCGGGATATCGGCCTCGATGAAGGCGCTGCGACCGTCCCGCAGGTTCTGGACGACGACCGAGACGCCAGGCTTGCCTGCCAGCTTGCCGCGGAGGGCGTCCTCCAGGTTCTGGTTGGGTATCGCTGAGGCGAAACCGCCAGGCAGCGGCGGCACCGTAACGTCACTGAGCAGCCGCTGCAACGAGACCTGGCGCGGCCCGCGCGTCGCCTGCGGCGAAGCGCTCGGAGACGGCTGGGGGCTGCCGCTACGGATCAATACCTGGTCGCTGTTGGCGGGGGATGAGCCGCAGCCGGCCAGCAAGATGCAGGCGATCAGGGCCAACATTGGGGCCAGGACCACCCATCGAGGCGACATAAGAATCCTGCACTGCAAAACGCGCAAAGCGCCCGCAGGTTGTCGCCAACGTTTGATAGCAGGTGACGGTGGTGGCCCCTATACTGGACGCGAGTCTCTGCCGAAGGAGTCGCATGGCCAAAGAGCGGTTTCGTTTGACCAGCCTGGCCGCCTGCGCCGGTTGAGCCGGCAAGGCGGGGGCGGAAGCCCTAACGCAGGTCCTGCGTTACCTCAATTCCAATAGCGCGCCCGTTCAAGACCCGCGATTGCTGGTCGGCCTGAACGCGCCCGACGACGCTGCTGTCTACCAGCTGAACGAAAACCAGGCGGCGGTACTGACGGTCGACTTCTTCGCGCCGCTGGTCGACGAGCCATACGACTACGGCGCCATCGCCGCGACCAACGCCATGTCCGACATCTACGCCATGGGCGGCGACGTCATCCTGGCGCTCAACGTCGCCGCCTTCCCGGAGGATTTTCCTAGGGACATCATCGGTGAGATCCTGCAGGGCGGCTCCGACAAGGTGCGCGAGGCCGGCGGGGTCATCGCTGGCGGCCATACGACCATCGACGACGAGCCCAAGTACGGCCTCAGCGTCATGGGCATCGTGCAGCCCAGCCGCGTCTTCACCAAGGGCGCCGCCCGCCCTGGCGATGCGCTCTTCCTGACCAAGCCTCTGGGCACCGGCATCATCACCACCGCCGCCATGCAGGACGTCGCCTCGCCGGAGGAGTTGGAGGCCGCGGTGCAGAGCATGACCACGCTCAACCGCGATTCCTCCCGGCTAGCGCGGGAGATCGGCGTGCATGCCCTGACAGACATCTCTGGCTTCGGGCTGTTGGGTCATTCATATGAGGTCGCTGCGGCCAGCGGCGTGCGGCTGCGCCTGGAGGCGCAGGCGGTGCCGGCGCTGCCCGGCGCCCTTGATCACGCGGCCGCGGGCATCACCACCGGCGGCGAGGCCCGCAATCGCGATTATCTGGCGGACAAGGTGACTTTCAGCCAGGCGTTGGACGAGGCGCTGGAACGCCTGCTCTTCGACCCCCAGACCTCAGGCGGGCTGCTGTTCTCACTGCCGGAAGCCGAGTCGGGGAAAGCAGTCGACGCCTTCAACTCGGCCAGCCTGCCGCTATGGCGCATCGGCACTGTGACCGAGGGTAGCGGCGTCGAAGTCGTCGCTTAAGCGCTAGGCCAGGGTAAAGAAGAAGATCCCCGGCGCCAGGCCGCCCCAACCGTGCACCTGCGAGACGTTTGCCAGGACGCCCATGACCAGCGCGAAGACGGCAAACCCGGCCAGGTTAGCGCCAATTACGTGACTGCCCGTAGTGCCGCTAGCGGCCTCGATAGCATGGTTGGTCATGATCAGCGTTCCGGCCAGCGCTATCAGCGCGATGGGGATCGCCAGGCCCGTGATCAGCATCAGTATGGTGATCACCATCGGCGTGAAGGCGAGGCCCATCGTTCGTATCAGCGCTCCGAAATCGAGGACGATGCCATAGCCCCGGGCCAGCACCTGATAGACGATGTAGACCCAGAGCGTCCAGGCCAGCGACTGCAGCAGCCCGCCGAGGATGAAGGAACGAATGAAGACCTGGCCATCGTAGCCAAGGCCAAGATCGCGCAGCACCCACCAGAGCCAGGACCCGAAGCCGGCCGTCAAGCTGGCAAAGACCACGATACAGAGCGCCCACATAGTGGCCGTGCGCTCCTGGCGGACCTCATCGAAGACGCTAATGTCCAGCCGGAGCACCCGCACCGCCCAACCAGTGACCGTCTGCAGGCTGATAGTCTGATAGTTCATCGCCTTCCTCCAACTGCCAGCCTATCGCTAACCCCCGCTTCGTAACACGCCGATAGGCCCTTTGACAATAACTGTATTTATTAACGCAGGGGACGTTTAGCAGGTATACCGGCCCGCCGCGGGAATCTCTCAGGTGTGCCCGAGGCCTTTCTTACCAGCACAAGTTGCGGCGGCGTAGCGCTCTCGATGGGCAGCGGTTCTACGAGCTCGATTTCACCGCCTAGCTGGGCCAGAGCCGGCCCGGCGGCGGCGATCTCGCTGCGGGCGCCGCTGCCTTTTGGCGTGGCCAGGCAGCCGCCGACCCGCAACAGCGGCAGCGCCAGCTCCACCAGAACCGGTAGCGGCGCCAGTGCCCGCGCCAGAGCGAGATCGTAGCGCTCACGGTGCTCAGGATCGCGGGCCAGGTCCTCCGCGCGCGCCGTCACGACCTCGACGCCGTTCAGACCGATAATGTCGACAACGCGACGCAGGAAATCGGAGCGGCGGGCGTTGGCGTCCAGCAGCGTCAGGCGCAGCTCCGGCCAAACGATAGCCAGGGGCAGACCCGGCAGGCCAGCGCCGCTACCGATGTCGATCGCCAGGCCGTTGAGCACGCCGGCAGCCTGCAAACGCATCCCCAAAGCTAGCGACTCCACGAAATGGCGACGCTGCACCGCCTCAGGATCATGCAGTGAGGTCAGGCCGACTGCGCGCTCCGCCAGCAGCGCATCCAGATACCGCTGGAACAGCATCAACTGCTCCTCCGATAGTTGCAGACCGAGGCGTCGCGCCCCGGAAATCAGCGCGTCCAAGGGACAGAGGGGTTCAATTCGGAAGATGGGGCTTGTGCATGACGTGGCGCCCATTCTAGCACGCAATTGTCCGCATCGAAGGCACTGATAATGGCTAACCTAAGCGCGGATTCATATCTAAAACAACCCGCAAAACGTCGCGCTAGAAGACCCGGAAATTCGGGCCAGTTGGATGCAAAATGCTAAACTCAGCGCTAGGATTTTTTGCCGCAAAACCGCCTCAAACGTTAACTTTTCCACAAGAGCGGGCGTTCTATTCAGCGGACGGGGAAACAAGGTATCATTGGGTAACCCATCCAGCCTTGCAGGGAGGCAGACTGATCAGGTTACCCCGTGAGCCTTAGCCCAGAAGCACAGGCCGAACGGCAACTGGTCGATGCCGCGAAGCGCGGCGAAGAGCAGGCACTGTCTAGGCTCTACGATACCTACTTCCCCAGGATCTATCGGTATGTATTGGCACGAACTGGGGATGTCAGCGATTCCGAAGACCTTACAGAGGAGGTTTTCCTCCGCGTCGTCGACGCCATTGGGCGGTTCGAATGGCGGGAGGCTCCCTTCTCTGCCTGGATATTCCGCATCGCACATAACGCAGTCATCAGCTACCGGAGGCGCAACGGATCGCGCCCCAGGTCAACGCCGCTGACGGAGTCCCTACCGGTCAATATCGAAGGTCCAGAGGATCAGGTGGAGAAGGAGCTACTGCTCAGGGAAATCATCGAAGCGGCAAAAGTGCTGCCGGATACGCAGCAGCGGGTCATTGAGCTGCGCTTTATCGCCGGCCTATCCGTGGCAGAGACAGCCAGGGCGCTGGGTAAGGGCGAGGGCAATGTCAAAGTGATCCAGCACAAAGCGATCGCGCGGCTGCGAGACATGCTGGCAGAAAAGCCGAGAGTACCCGAAGCACCGAAGGTTTATGGCAAGAAACGAGATTGAAGAAGCCTTCCAGGAAGCGCTGGAAGCCTTACTAGACGGCGATTCCGTAGAGGAATCACTCAGCCAGCACCCGGAGTTGGCTGATGAGTTGCGCCCGCTGCTGGAGACGGCTTCCTGGCTTTCGACGTCTGAATTGCCGGCGCCCTCACTGGCTTACCAGGCCCGCGCCCGCGCCCGTTTCGAGGCGGCCGTGCGGGACCGCAACCGCCGCCGCTTTGGCCGTGGCGGCACAGTCCGCTGGATCTTCCCCACCACCGTCGCCGCGGGCTTGGCGCTGCTGCTCATCGCCATCGGCAGTGCCGCCTTCCTGGGCGATCACGGCAATCCGTTTAACAACTGGGCTACCGTGGCCGGGGACGGCGACCTGGTGCTCAAGCCGAACGTCCTCCAGAAGGCGGACACCGCCATCAGCCGTATCGATTCCTCGATACGCAACGGCGAGGCCATCAACCCGGACGACGTGAAAGACCTGAAGGACGCCAACGATGCCATCGTCAAGGCGGTGCAGAGCGGTAGCCTGGACGCCTCCAGCAAGGTTGCGGTCCAGGAGATCGCCGGCAGGCAATTGCAGGTCCTGGCGCAGTTGGAGGTAACCGAGGGCGCGGCCACGCCGCAAGCCGAGGGCACGGACGCCAAAGCGTCCATTACCGCAGTCGTGACCGTTGTCGGCAAGGCTCTCGGCATCCCGACCCCTGTCGCCACGCCGGTAGCGACTGTCACGCCGACCGAGGCGCCGCAGCCCACGCCGACACCGGCTCCCACCGAGACGCCGGCTCCTACCCCAACCGCTACGCCGCAAGCTAGCGTTCAGCCAACCCAGCAGGCCAGCAGCGCCCAGCCCCCAGCCCAGGGAACGCCGTCTGCCGGCAGCGCACAGCCGCAGACCCAGGCTACACCGACGCCGCTTCCCACCTCAGCCCCTAGTAACCCCTAAGCGGCGCCCGCTCGCGGTTGACGCTCACCAGAGCCTGTAGTATCTCTGAGATAGAGATGACTGAGGCTCTGACCCTTTCCCAAGCAGCTGAGCGCTACCTAGCAAAGGCCAAGAACAACAGCCGGGCCGAAGCCGAAGCAGAAGTTGGCCGCTTTGTCCGCTGGTACGGCGAAAACTCCCCCGTAGCGAAGATCCAGGGCCACGACATCTTCCTCTACGCCGAAAGCCTGGGCCCAGCCACTCCGGAGGTCTCCCGGCGGGCGGAGCATGTGCGCTCCTTCCTCTCGTTCCTCAAAAAAGAGGGCTTCAGCTCAATCAGCCTGGCCTCTAATTTGCGCCTGCGCCGCGCGTCCAACGCAAGCACGAGCGTCGTGGTCGATCCCGGCCAGCCCTTAGAGCTGACGGCCCAGGGGCTGGCGGCCCTTGAAGAGGAGTTGGCAGCGCTGAAGGGGCAGCGGCCGGTTATTGCGGAAGAATTACGATTGGCCCGTCAGGACAAAGACTTCCGGGAGAACGCGCCGTTAGACGCCGCCCGCGAGAAGCAGGGCCACCTGGAGGCTCGTATCCGCAACCTGGAATCGCGGCTGAAGCGCGCCGTCGTTGTCGATAGGGCGCCGGTAGCCAGGAATCGGGTGAACATCGGCAGCACAGTCGTGTTGCGTAACCTGGCCAACGGCTCCTCCGTCCGCTACACGATCGTCAGCCCCAGCGAGGCTAACCTGGCGTCCGGCAAGCTATCTAGCGCATCGCCCGTGGGTAAGGCACTGATGGAACGCCGCGAGGGGGAAGAGCTCAACGTCAGCGCGCCGGCCGGCGAGCTGCGCTTTAAAGTCGAAAAGATTTCCTAGCGGCGCCGGTGCTAGCCGCGCTGCTCTATCGGAACGTATTCCAGGTCCATGGGGCCGTTGTACTTCATCAGTGGGCGGATGAGCATGTTGTTCTTCCACTGCTCAAAGATGTTGGCGGCCCAGCCGGGCATACGGCCCAGCGCAAACAGGCTGATGAACAGCTCCTCCGGGATGCCCAGGACGTAATAGACTGCCCCGGCGTAGAAATCGACGTTGAGTGAGATTCCCTTGGCGCGCAGCGGTGCTGTCACCTCAACGATACGCTCCAGTATCTGGTACCACTCCGCGTGGCCCATCTTCTGCCCCAGCACCAGGAGGCGCTCCTTCATGTGGCGCGCCCGTGGGTCCTCCACCCGGTAGACCCGGTGGCCCATGCCCATAATCCGCTCGCCGCGGGCTAGCCGGCTGCGAATGTACTCGTCGACATTGTCCGGCGATCCGATCTCCTCCAGCATCTTCATGACCTCTTCCGCGGCGCCGCCGTGGGCCGGACCCTTCAGAGTCGCGATAGCGGCCACGATGTCGGAGTGGAAGTCTGCGGCTGTGGACGCCGTGACCCGTGCCGAGAACGCTGAGGCGTTAGCGCCGTGTTCGGCGTGCAGGACGAAGTCGACGTCGATCGCCTTGCGCGCGTCCTCGTCTGGCTCCTTGCCGAAGAGCATATAGAGGAAGTTGGCTGCGTGCGACATGCTCTGCGAGGGAGCGACGGGCTTCTGGCCCTGCGTGATGCGATAGTGCGCCGCGCAGATCGTAGGCAGCTGCGAGGTCAAGCGGATCGCCTTGCGCAGCTGGGCCTCCGTCGACTCATCGTTGACGTCAGGATCGAAGGCGGACAAAGCGGAGGCGCCGGTGCGCAAAGCATCCAGCGGGTGTGCGTCCTTGACCAGCCGGACGACCTCAATGACCTCCGGCGGCACCGCGCGGTTGGCCTTGAGCAGCGAGTCGAGATCGGCTAGCTCGGACCTGGTGGGCAGACGGCCGTGCCAGAGCAGGAAACAGACCTCTTCGAATGTGGAGCGCTCGGCCAGGTCATGGATGTTGTAGCCGTGATAGAGGAGCTTGCCCTCTTCGCCATCGATGAAGCTGGTCTCAGTAGTGTCCAGATAGACGTTCTTGAGGCCGCGGGCGAGGGCTTCATCTTGAGGTACAGTGGCCATGGTATCTCCTCAACTGGCGATAGAAGACCCGTAAAGGTACTGCCTTTACGGGCGTCAGGAAATTGGTGGCTCTAGCTGCCGTCCCTAGCTGGATTATAAGCCCCCGTAAATTGGACTGTAAAGCGAGAGACCGGGCGGCTGCGGCGTTGACAAGCTGTAGCGGCGGGGCTAATCTTATCGTAATTTTCTGCGGCACAAAGAGCCGCTAACCCCGAAATAAGCCGAAAAGGGAGGTGCACATTGCCTTTAACTCTCGATCAGGCAGATAAGATCGTCGATGCCGCCTGCCAGAAAGCAGCCGAGCTCGGTATACGTGTGGGTACCTCGGTCGTCGATCCTGGCGGCCACCTCATCG
>DASRHH010000063.1:0-19943 GCA_035650635.1 Dehalococcoidia bacterium
CTCCGTCATCCGCCCGGTGACGGCCGATGACGTGGCGCAGGTCATCGTCTTCCTGGCCTCGCCGGCCTCGTTCGCCATCAACGGCCAGGTGATTGACGTCAGCGGCGGCCTCGGCCGCACCGTCTTCTACTAGCGCCGGCCGCCTTGAGCTGGTCCCTGCCCTGTGCGATAGTGGGTTCTGCATCGTGAACTCAGCGCTAATCTCCTCTCGCATTACCCTGCCTCTCCTTGTATTCGTCGCCGTGGCCGGCCTGGCACTACTGGCGCCGATGGCGCAGGCGAAGTCGGAGCCAATAACCCGTGCGGTCGGCAATTACGACCTCTCGGTAAGCTACCAGAAGGAGCCGCCGCTCCTGGACGTAGCCAACGCCCTCATCATCGAGGTGCGCGACCGGCGCAGCGGGGCGCTGGTGCCAGGGCTGGAGGGCAGCCTGCTGGTCAACGGCCAGGCACAGGTCAACGAGGCCGTCCGGCCGGTAGTCGTCTACTTTAGGCCAGCGGCCGGGAAGCCAGGCGTCTACGAAGGTGTCTTCGTGCCGCCAGCCGTCGGCGAGTACCGCTTCCAGCTGCTCGGCTCGATCAACGGCACGGCCATCGACGAGCTGTTCACCTCCGGCGACGGCGGCTTACCGGAGGTCGCGGTCGCGAAAGACAGCTACACCTCGCCCGGGGCGATCATCGCTCTGACGACGTTGGGCGTCTTCCTGGTGGGGCTGGTCGTGATCGCGGTCAAGCAGCGCTCGCAGCACCGCCACCGGCAGCAGCCGGCCGCCTAGCCCGCCAGCAGCCGACTGGCGCTCTCCTGCAGCCGCTCCTGGGCGCCAGCAGCCCGCGCGTTCTCGCCGGCTGCTTTATCGGCCAACGCGATGATGTCCTTGCGCTTGAGGGCCAGCCGGGCGCTGCCGTCCTCCTGTGGCTGGAGCGCCAGGTGCAGGAAGCAGAGGACGACCCGCCGGAATAGCTCCCCGGCCCGGTTGGCGATCACTAATCGGGCGTCCTCACCGTACCAGGAGAAGTCGAGGTCGATGAGGTCGCGCGAGACCTTGCGGCCGAGCAGCCGGCAGCGGGTGATCAGGTCCGGGATGCGGCCGCCATCGATCTCCGCGGCGAAGCGGTTGAGGGCGGTAGTATAGTTCATAACCGCCGCGTAGTCCGGCCGCGCGATTGCCACCAGGTGGCCAGCGCGCTGCGGCAACCGGTCGATTTCTCCAGCACCGAAGAGGAGGAGCCTCTGGATGCCGCGCTGCGCCGTCAGCGCCGCCAGCAGGGGGTCGGCCCGATCTTGCACAGCAACCGTATCCGCCAGCGCCAGCCGGCAGTGCAGCGCCGTGTCCGTGTCCTCGGTCTCAAAGTCGCGCTCTAAGGCGCGCGCGACGACCGGCAGCGTCAGCGGGAGCAGGTCGCTCTCACGATCGGCCAGCGCCTCCTCCGGCGGGCGACCGCCGACCAGCCAGCGGGCCAGCTGAGAGGCACGATCGTCGGCCAGCATGCTTCAGGATGCCGCCGGGCGAGAGTTTAGCTCCGCCAGCAGGCCAGGAAACTCCTCGACGAAGGCGGAGCGCGCCAGCACACGGTATCCGGCCTCGCGAGCGGAGCGCAACGGCTCCGGCTCCGTATGCCGCCCGTAGGCGATGACGCTGGCGCCGGCCAGGACAGCCGCCAGCTCGGCGAGGTGCATGTCCGGGTGGTTGAGGTTGAGCACGACCAGCCGCGCCGGGTGCTCCGCGGCCAGGCGCAGGAATTCGGCGCTATCCAGCGCCAGAAAGACATCGAAGCCGGCGCGGCTGCCCACCTCGCGGACAAATGAGCCGAGCATGAGGTCGTTTTCGAACGCCAGGATCGCGGGTTTTGCTGCCATCGCAGGACGAGGATACCATTGGGCCGCTGAAGACGCCTAGCCGCAGGCGGGAGGTATCGCCGGTGGCGGATCGATCGCCCAGGGGAAAGTCACGCGGTCACCCAGGCCAAGGCCGTGGCGCTGAAACCAGCCCTGGTTGACCTCTAGGCCGTAGTAGAACGGCTTGGAGCTGGCATGGACGACGGTCGTCTGTGGCTCCATGTCTTCCAGGTGCACGATTACACCCGAGGCGTCGATGAAGGCCGCCGTCAGCGGCAGCAGCGTGTTCTTCATCCAGAAGCTACCGCCGCGCGGAAAGAAGAACAGCATGCCCTGTTCCTCCGGCAAGCTCTCGCGGAACATGAGCCCGCGCTCCCGGTCCGTCTGGCTGCAAGTCAGCTCCACCGTCAGCGTCTGAGTGCGGCCACTGGAATCGACTAGCGCTAGACGCGCCTGCGGCAGGCCGGCCGCGCTCTGCGAGGCCTCATCACTGGAGCCGCAGGCGAAGAGCGTCGCGGCGAGGAACGCAACGACGCTGAGCCGCCACACGGCGCGGCTCAGAGGTTCTCGATCGTCAGCGGCTCCAGCCGGTCGGCCGGCTGGAAACCGAAGACCACCGAATAGAAGTAGAACTCGCCTTCCAGGGCACGGCGGATGTTCTCCGCCTTGCGGAAGCCGTGCTGCTCGCCCTCGAAGGCGACGTAGGTGACGGGCAGTCCCTTGGCGCGAATGGCGTCGACCATCTTCTCGGCCTGGTCCGGCGGCACGATCTTGTCCTCCAGCCCCTGGAAGAAGGCGACGGGGGTGTTCAGCTGATCCGTGTGGTAGATGGGCGAGCGCTCCAGGAAGAGGTCGCGCCGCTCTGGGTACGGCCCGATGAGGCCTTCCAGGTAGCGCGACTCGAATTTGTGCGTGTCCAGCTCCAGGGCCTCCAGATCGCTAACGCCGAAATGCGAGGCGCCAGCGGCAAAGCTATCGCGGAAGGTGAGGACGCAGAGGGTGGTGTAGCCGCCGGCGCTACCGCCGGTGATTGCTAGACGGGCCGGGTCGGCCAGGCCTTGTTGCACCAGGTGGAGGGCGCCGTTGACGCAGTCGTCGACATCGACTATGCCCCACTGGCCGTTGAGCATGCGGCGGTAGTCGCGGCCGTAGCCGGTGCTGCCGCGGTAGTCGACGTCCAGCACCGCAAAGCCGCGGCTGGTCCAGTACTGGTTCTGCAGGTTGAGGACGGCTGTCGTGGAGGAGGTGGGGCCACCGTGGCTCCTGACCAGCAACGGCGGCCGCTCGCCCTCCGGCGCGACGAAATCGGGGTTAGCGGGCGGGTAGTAGAAGGCGTAGGCTCGCTGGCCCTCCGCCGTCGAGAACTCGATATGCTGCGGCAGCGAGAAGTAGGCCCGGCCCACGGTGATCTCGCGGGAGCGCCGCAGCTCCACGGTCTTGCCGCTCGCCGGGTCCATGATGACGATCGCCGCCGGGCGATCGGGGCCACCGGCCAGGAAGGCGGCGCCGCCGCGGCCGGCGCGGATGTAGCCGAAGTCCTCGTACGGCGTCTCGATCGGTTGCGCGGAACTCGTCGAGAGGTCGATGCGCAGCAGACGCGTCTCGCCGCGCGCAGTGGCGATCGCGAGAATCGTGCGCTCGTCCAGGAAGGCGTAGGTGGACATGCCGAAGAGCCACTGCGCCTCGCCGAACTCCGCTTCCATCGGCAGAACCGCCTCCACGCGGCCATCTCGCTCGCGATAGAGGTTCCACCAACCGGAGCGGTCCGAGACGAAGTAGAGGACGCCCTCAGGCGACCACGATGGCTGGAAGATCGACTCGTCGCGCGCGCCGGCCACCAGCCGTGGGTTGGCCGGCCGGCCCTCCGCATCCAGCTCGGCGACCCAGAGCTCCGTACCGTCCCAGGGCATGTTGGGGTGGTCCCAGGCCAGCCAGGCCAGCCGTGTGCCGTCCGGGCTGAGCGCCGGCGAGGAGTAGAAGTCGCTGCCGGAAGCCAGCACCTGCGGCTCACCGCCGGCCAGAGGCACCGCCACAATGCTATTATCGGCGTCTCGCTCGGAGCTGCGGCGGTCCTCTCGCACGCAGATCAGGCGGCCCCGCGCCTCATCGGCGATGGCATCGGCGTAGCAGATATTGCCGTCCGGGGTCAGCGACTGCGGCTCGGCGGTGGGATCGGCCTGGCGATAGAGCCGCTGATCGCTGAAGTTCGAGAAGTAGACGCTGCCACTGGAGACGGTGTAAGCGCCGCCGCCGTACTCGTGGACGCGGCTGCGGGCGTTGAAGCCCTGCGGGGTGACGTCCGCGATCTGCCCGCCAGGCGTGCGCCGTACAAGGACGTGACGTCCGCCCTCCGCAGAGCGCTCCTCGATCCAGTAGACGTCAGCGCCGTCGAGGCGTACCTGGCTCAGGCGAACCGCGCCTGCCAGGACAACATCGGCGCTGATTGGGGACTTCCAGGAGCCGTAGGGCGCTACTTCAGGCATCGTTGCATAGAGAAAGCATCGGCCGGAGGATGCGGCCGCAGGTGCTGGGGCGTTCCGCTATTAGGGGCGGCTAGACCAGCTGTTGCTGCGCCTCCACAGCCGCCTCGGCCTCCAGCAGCTCCTCCAACAGACGGGTGAGCTGCAGCAGGCTTTCCTCGCTCATGCGGCTGAAGACCTCTCGCAGGTGGGCGCGGCTCATGGCGTCGATCTGGTCGATGGCGCTGCGGCCTTCGTCGGTCAGGCAGATGCGCACGACGCGCCGGTCGTTGGGGTCATCGCGACGGTAGATCAGGTTCTCTCGCACGAGCCGGTCGGTGAGGCCGCTGATGGTAGACGGCGCCACCCGCATCTGCTCGGCCAGGCTGGAGACCGGGATGTTGTCCTCCACGCGGAGGATGAACAGCAGGCGGAGCTGCGGCATGGTGAGGCCGCAGCTCTCCCAGTAGCGTACCCGCAGCGGGTTGAGCATGTGGTTGGCGTTGAAGAACGCCATTACGGCCGGCTCAAAAACGTCGTCGTTCATTAATGCACCCATTGTTTGCTTCGCCTATTCTAACGCTCTGACTTGTCAGAAGATAATGGCTCTAGGCGAAAATTTACGCTAACAAAAGCGTAAATTCAACCTCGCGGTCAACTTTCGTCGTATTGCGACTTCAGAGCCTGCACCACAGCTGGATCGGAGAGCGTAGTCGTGTCTCCCAGCGCCCGCCCTTCCGCGATGTCCCGCAGCAGGCGCCGCATGATCTTGCCGCTGCGCGTCTTGGGCAGCTCAGCGGCGAAGACGATCTCTTGCGGCCGCGCGATGGCGCCGATCTTGTGGGAGACATGCTCCCGCAGCTCCTCCGCCAGCTCATTCTGCCCGGCGATGCCCTCCTTCACCGTAACGAACGCCCAGATCGCCTGGCCTTTGATCTCGTCGCTGCGGCCGATGACGGCCGCCTCCGCGACGGTCGGGTGGTCTACCAGGGCGCTCTCCACCTCCATGGTGGATATACGATGGCCGGCAACGTTGAGGACGTCGTCCACGCGGCCGAGTAGCCAGAAATAGCCATCCTCGTCGCGGCGGGCGCCATCACCGGTGAAGTACGCGCCGGGATAGCGGCTCCAGTACTGCTCGCGATAGCGCTCGGGGTCGCCCCAGATGCCGCGCAGCATCGAGGGCCAGGGCGCGCGGATGATGAGATAGCCGCCACCGCCGGGAGGGACCGATTCGCCGGCCTCGTCGACAACATCTGCGTCGATGCCAGGAAAGGGTAGCGTGGCCGACCCCGGCTTCAGGTTGGTCAGACCTGGCAGCGGCGTGATCAGGATGGAGCCGGTCTCCGTCTGCCACCAGGTATCGACGACGGGGCAACGCCCGCCGCCGATGTGCTGCCAGTACCAGACCCAGGCCTCCGGGTTGATCGGCTCGCCGACGCTGCCCAGCAGCCGCAGCGACGAGAGGTCGTGCCGCCCTGGCCACTCTTCGCCCCAGCGCATGAAGGTGCGGATGGCAGTCGGCGCGGTGTAGAGGATGTTGACCCCGAATTTCTCGACGACGTCCCAGAAGCGGTCCTTCGCGGGGTAATCCGGCGTTCCCTCGAACATGAGGCTGGTGGCGCCGTTAAGCAGCGGGCCGTAGACGATGTAGCTGTGGCCCGTGACCCAGCCGATATCGGCGGTGCACCAGTAGGTGTCCGACTCCTTGAGGTCGAATATCCAGCGCGTGGTGGCGTAAGTGCCGACCATGTAGCCGCCGGTGCTGTGAACGATGCCCTTGGGCTTGCCCGTGGTGCCGGAGGTGTAGAGCAGGAACAAGACGTCCTCCGCCTCCACCTCCTCCGCCGGACAGTCCGCCGAGGCGATGGCCATAAGGTCGTGCCACCAGAGGTCGCGGCCGCCGCGCCATTGCACCTCGCTGTTGGTGCGCTTGACCACGACCACGCGTTCAACCTCCGGCGCCTCTTTCAGCGCTTCGTCTGCATTCTGCTTGAGCGGCACCACCGAGCCGCGGCGGTAGCCGCCATCGGCGGTGATCAGCAGGCGGGAATCGGCGTCCCGGATGCGGTCGCGCAGGGCTTCGGCACTGAATCCGCCGAAGACGACGCTGTGCGGCGCGCCGATGCGGGCGCAGGCCAGCATCGCGATCGCCAGTTCCGGGACCATCGGCAGGTAGATGGTGACGCGGTCGCCCTTCTTCACGCCCAGGCTCTTGAGGACGTTGGCGAACTTGCAGACCTCGCGGTGCAGGTCCCAGTAGGTGAGGACGCGGCTATCGCCCGGTTCGCCCTCCCAGACGATCGCGGCCTTGTTCTTGCGATCGCCGGAGAGATGGCGGTCCAGGCAGTTGTAAGCGATGTTGGTGCGGCCGCCATCGAACCAGCGCGCGAAGGGCAGGTCCCATTGCAGGACGTTGTCCCAGGGCTGGAACCAGTGCAACTCCCGCGCGATCTCCGCCCAGAACGCCTGCGGGTCGCCGGCGGCGCGCTCATAGACCTCCGGGTCGCGCGCGATGGCATTCGCCGCGAACTCCGGCGGCGGCGCGAAGGTGCGTACCTCCTGGAGGAGCGCCTCGATGGTCTTGGTTGGTTGATTTGCCATTGCTAATCCGGCGGCCGTGGTCGAGCCAGAAACCAGAAGCCGGCGCCGAAAACGACCGTCATAGACGCAGCGGCCATCGCGAAGAAGGCCTCCTTGTTCCTGCCGATGTCCTCCAAGCCCACGAATAGACCATAAAGCATGACGCCAAGGCCACTCAAGAGGAAGGCCAGCGGCAGCGGCTCCCAGCGTGGGTGCGACGCGACCGCCACGACAACAAATGCCAGGCCAATAGCCGTCGTCGCGATGAAGACGTCGCGATGGTAATCCGCGCGATCCCCCACGTAGGTCTGGAAGCTGGCCTTGGCCCCCGCCTCCGGGCCGTCCCAGAAGGCGCGGATGCCAAAGACAAGCGACATCACTACCAGGATGGCCAGGATCAGGCTGTAGACGATCTTGAGTGTGAATGAGGTCTGCAATTACTGCCCCCAATCTGCGGCCGACGACTCGCTAATTCGCGAGTATAGCAGCCTGGCTCAGGAAGCTCGATAGATGCCGCAACAAAGCTGCCCCGTGCGGCGCCCATCCCTTGCCTTGCAGTGCCTAATTGCAAGATATATTAACGGCGAGCACGGTTTCGCCAGGGGAAGCGGGCCGCTAGTCTAGACGTAACATCTCCCTCCACCCGCGCGTTGTTGTATTTGGAGCACTTTTTCATGACCGGGGTACTTGCTATGAGGCGTTTCGGACTGGCGGCACTGGTTGTCTCGCTGCTGGCGCTGGCAACAGCGCTCACCGTATTCTCGGCCGGGCCGAGCGCCACCACCGGCGTCCGCGCCCAGGCCGACACGACCCCCCGCTGCGAGGCCCCGCGCGACCAGGGCTCCTCCCTGACCAGCGATGACGGCGGCGGCCTCATGCTGCCGGTGAAGCTGGCAGACCTGGTCGATGGCTCAGACCTGGTTGTCCGCGGCACCGTACGCTCGCTGCAGAGCTGCACCGTCAGCGACAGCATCTACACCTTCATCACGATCCAGCCAACACAGACCTTCAAGGACCAGCTGAGCAGCCCTCTGCCGGCTGTAACCGTTGCGGTCCAGGGCGGCAGCTTCGGCCAGTACCGGCTGAGCGTGGGCATAAGCCCGGAGTTCACGGTCGGCGAGGACGTTGTCGCCTTCCTGCGGCAGGACCTGGCGCAAGGCCTCTATGTGGTCGAGGGGTTCCAGGGCAAGCTCTCGTTGGGCTCCGGCGCCGCCAGCAACGCTGTCGTTGACGAAGTGGCACGGGTGGCGCACGGCGAGAGGGGCCCGGTTGGCGATAGGACCTGGCAGGACTTGCAGGCCAGCACGGACAGCCTGACGGCGATCAGCAGCGACTTCCGGTGCTTGACCACCTGCTCAGCCACTAGCCCTAGGGATCAGTTCCCGAAGGCGGTCTACATCAACGCCAGCAGCAGCAAGCCGCCGGCGCTGAATGCTTCCGATGTCACGGCCGCTTCTCAGGCCGCTTTCAACGCCTGGGAAAACCTGCCTACCTCCTCGATCGACTTCCAGCCGCTGGCCAGCACCGGACGGGTCAGCGGCGCCGATGGGTGCGTTGGCTCCCCCCCGCCGGACGGCTTTTTCGATACAACCTGGGGCATCGTCAGCGGCTCTAATAATCCCGGCATCCTGGCTACGACGTTTACCTGCACCAGCGGCTCGAATATCCTCGATGCCGACGTCGAGATACAGACCAACCAGTCGATGTTCACCTGGGTTACCAGCCCCTCCGGCTGTAAAGTAGGCAACGAAGTCGACCTGCAGACGGTGCTGCTGCACGAGTACGGCCACGTTATCGGCCTTGGGCACCCGCCCGGCTCCAGCAGCGGCTGCCCCACCCCTTGTCCGGTGATGGCTGCCGTTTATGGCGGCGTCCAGCACACTCCGTGCGCCGATGACGCCAACGGCGCCGCCTTCCTCTACCCGGCGTCCGGCCCGCCGCCATCACCCACGCCCTCACCCACGCCTTCGCCCTCGCCGACGGCCACGGCTTCTCCGACGGTGACGCCCGGGCCGGGCCTCTCCGGCGACGTCGACTGCAACACCATCGTCAACCTGGTCGACGCGATACTCGAGCTGAACGTGCTGGGCGGCAATCCGGTCACAGCGAACTGCTTGTACCTGGGCGACGTGAACTGCAGCGGCGCGCTGGACATCCCTGACCCGATACTGATCGAGCGCTACGTGGCGGGGCTATCGGTGACGCTGCCGCAGGGCTGCCGCAACATCGGCACCTAGCGGCTTGCTGCGCCTGTCATTCGCTCAGGGTGACGGATAACCCGCGCTTCGGCTGGATCAGCGCGAGCGGCGGGCCCACCTACTCATAGCGCAGCGCTTCCGCCGGCAGCACGCGGGAGGCCTGTCGCGCGGGGATGAACGTCGCGGCCATAGCGACGACGTAGGTGATCCCGAAGATCAGACCCAGGTTGAGCCAGGGCACCACGAAGCTGATCCCCTCCGTCGTCGATGACTCCGACGCGATGACGTTGCGCGAGATGATCAGACCCAATGCCAGGCCGACGACGATGCTGGTGAGCGCGATGAAGCTGGACTCCATCAGAAACACCGTCTGCACCATCCAGCGCTGAAAGCCGATGGCACGCAGCACGCCGATCTGTTGTCGCCGCTCGACGACGGCCCTGGCGCTGATCACGCCGAGGGCCGTCACCCCGACGACCAGCCCCAGGCCCATGAACCCCTGCAGGATCCAGTTGAACGTCAGCTGCGTGCCAACAAACTTGTCCAGCTCCTCCCTGAGCGACTTGGCCTCCATACCGTTGTCCAGGAAGGCGCTCTCCAGCGCCTGTGCTGTCGCCTTGGCGTTGACGCCCTGCCTCAAGCGGAACAGGTATACCACCGGAGTCGCCGCGTCCGGCCCGAAGGCGGCCAGCACGCCACGGTTGGAGATCGTGACGCCTTCCATCAGCGGACCCGGGTTCGGCTTGAGCACGGCGATCACGGTAAAGCGCGCGACGTTGCCGGTAGCAGGGTTGCGCACCTCGATCGGCACCGGGTCAAAGGAATCGTCCTCCAGATAGAAGCCCTTCAGCTTGAACTCCTGCCGGGCCGCGCCCACCTGGAAGTCCTCGCGCCGCGGCACCGCCAGGGTATCCACGACAGCCAGCGTGGGGTCGCGTGCCATCGCTTCCCAGACCTCGCGATCACTGTTGTAGCCGCGGGCCAGGATGGTGAAGCCGTAGGTCGTGTTCGCCAGGAAGCTATCGTCCGGGCCCAGCAAGGGATAATCGTGGAACTGCGGATCGCCGGCCTGCCGCACCTCCAGGAAGGAAACCGACTCGCTGGCGATGGCGGTGAAATCGTCCGGATTCAGCGAGTTTGAGTTGCGCACCGCGGCCGGCATATCCCGTATCGGGTTGGCCCGAACGGTGGTGGCACGGACATCGAAGCCGCCGGAGAAGGCGTCGATGTCGTTATAGGCCTGCACGAAGGCGTGGTTAACCGTCGCCATCACCACCAGCGTGAAGACGATCAGCGTGAACATCGCCAGCGTCATGCCGGTGCGGAAGCGATTGGTCAGCGGGTAAGAGACGGCCGTCTTGACCGCCGGCGCCAGCGCCTTCGTCCGGCCAAGCAGAGCGGAGAGGGCGCGCAAAAGCAGGTCTGAGTTGTACATCACCAGCCAGCTGGACGCCAGCACCAGAATCACACCGGCGAAGATGAACAGCGAGATGTCAGACTTGAAGTGCGGCAGTATGAAGTCCAGCGTATTGAAGGGCAGCAGCCACCAGGTGAGCAGGATAATGGCGGGAATCGTGTAAGCCACCCGGTCCGCGAAGCCAAGCCGTCGTAACAGCGGCACCAGCGAGACCACGCATAGCGATATCCCCATGTGGAAGAGCGTCGCGTTGAGCGAATTGATGCCGCCCAGGATCATGAGCAGGCCGATCCCCAGCGCTGCTATCCCCAGGAAGAGCGTTCGCCGCGAACGACGCGGCCGCACGGGGTCCGGCAGATCGCGGATGGCCGTCACGATGTTGAGCACGCTGACCCGCCAGGCCGAGACCACGACGACCGCAAACGTTAGCAGCATCCCCAGCATGTAGGCGATCGCCAGACTTTGCAGCCGCAGCTCATGCTTGATGTCGATACCGAAGTTGGCGAAAGCACGAGCCAGCACGAATACCATACCGTAGGCCACGGCCACGCCAAGCGCCGCTCCCACGGCGGCCGCCACCAGGTCGTAGAGGACGCCTTCGAAGAGGAACATCTCTACCAGCTGCCGCCTCTGGGTTCCTATCGCTCGTGATATGCCCATCTCCGTCTTCCGCTCGGCTGCTAGCGTGACGAAGATCAGGAAGATCAGCATGAAGCCGGCGATGATGGAGAAGGCCCCGAACGCCGTGAAGACGGAGAGGAAAGCGTTGCCCAGCTGTTCCGCGAAGTCCAGCGCGTCTTGCTTTGTGGGCTGCGCCTCCAGGGCCAACGGCGTCAGCACGGGCTTCAGCGCGTCGATCACCTGGTCCGTCTTGCCGACTCCGGAGAGCGGGCCGCCCTGGTTGGAGATGACGATGTAGCGGATCAGGCCCTGCCGTCCCAGCAGCTCCTGGGCCGCCGGGAGCGACATCAGCATGCCGGACTCGGTGCCGCCGCCGCCGTCGTAGTCGACGATAGCCCTGACGCGCAACAGGTTCGGCCGGCCGGAGGCGAAGACCAGTAGCTCGTCGCCGGGGCTGGCCTTCAGCTCCTTGCGCGCGAAGTCGTTAAGGTAGACTTCGCCGGGGGCCAGATCCGCCAGAGAGACCGGGCCGCCGCCGTGTGCGCGGATGCTGCCCAGGCCTTCCATCTTGGCCGGGTCCGTCGCAAACAGGGTGACGCGGGGCTCGTTCTGGCGGGTGGTGCTGTCCTGAACCGCAACGAGGTCCATGATGACGGGCGCCACGCCGTCCACCAGGCCGGTGGAGCGGGCCGCCTCCTCCACCCGCGGGAAGACCGACTGGTCGATGTAGTCGACCTGCTTCTGCGTGTCAGTAAAGGGGGTGTTCTGCGTATTTGAGGTCTGGACGGAGACAATCTCGTCGATGTTGCCCAGCGCTTTCAGCGTCGAAGAGCGCACCGTATTCGTCATGGTGTCGCCGGTGCTGAAAGCCGCCGAGATAATCAGCGTGCCCAGCATGAGCCCACCGATAATCAGGGCGGTTCGCCCCGGCTGTCGCGGGGCGTGTCTCAGGCCCAGCTTGAGGAGAACCCGCCGGCGCAGAGCCAGCACGATAACCACTCCCATCGCCAGGCCGAAGGCGATGGCGCAGACCTGCAGCAAGCCGCCCATGGGTATGCCGAAGAGGCTATGCACAGCCTACCCCTCTGAGGTTGTTGCGGAGGCCCGCTCTACCCGCTCCTCCGTAACGATGCGGCCGTCCCGCATGCGCACGATGCGGTGAGTGCGGCGGCTGACCTCATCGGAGTGCGTAACGAGGACGAACGTCTGCTGGTTCTGGCGGTTAAGGCGCTGGAAGAGGTCCATGATCTCTTCGGCGGTTTCGCTGTCGAGGTCGCCGGTGGGCTCGTCGCCCCAGATGATCGCCGGGTCGTTGACCAGCGCTCTCGCGATGGTCACACGCTGCCGCTGACCGCCGGAGAGCTCGGCCGTCCGGGAAGCCGCCCGATCGCCCAGCTCCACCAGCTCCAGCACCCGCATCGCATGCTCCCGGGCTTCGCGGGCGCCGACGCCGGCCACCAGCAACGGCAGCTCCACGTTTTCGACAGCGTTAAGCACGGGCAGCAGGTTGTAAAACTGGAAGACGAAGCCCATGCGGCGGGCTCGGTACCCGGTGCGCTCGCGGTCGGAGAGCTTCTGGATGTTGGTCCCCTCGACCCAAATCTCGCCCGCGTCGACGTTGTCCAGGCCGGAGAGGCAGTTCAGCAGAGTCGTCTTGCCGCAGCCGCTGGGGCCCATAATCGCGACCATCTCGCCGCGGCTGACGTTGAGGTCAACGCCGCGCAATGCCTGCACCTGTACCCGGTCGCCGTGGTAGGTCTTGTGTACGCCCCTGGCCTCAATGACCAGTCCTTCGCGCATCCTCCCGCCGTCCTCTCTCCCTCTGTGCACAGTTAGTCTAGCATTTCACAAGCTGTGTAAGCCTGGTCAGGCTATCATTGACGCATGACCGCCGGGACGGAAACGCGGACCGCTGGCGTCCGGGCCAGCCTGCCGCGCCGCATGCTGGCGTTCACGCTGGACGTGTTGATAATGCTGCTGCCGCTGACCCTGCTGACGGCCGTGGTCGCCAGCGTTCTGGGCGCGGGCGGCGCATCCGTGCCCGACGAATCACAGCAGACGCAGCTTTCTGACCTCCTCTGGGTGCCGGCTTTCCTGGCCATATTGGCGGCGGTCTTCGGGACGTTCTGGATGCTGGGCCGCTCGCCGGCCATGATGCTGCTGGGCCTGCGGGCCACGCGACTGGACGGCGGCCGCGCCGGCCCCTACCAGGCCGCGAGCCGGGGCGCGTTGACAGCGGCGTTCCTCGCCTCGGCGCTGGTGCTGCCGGTCAGCGGCTTCAGCGATCCGCCGGCTGCCGGCTACAACGGCCTGGACTACGCGATCATCTGGGGGTCGCTCGCGGTGTTTGCGGCCTCGTTGCTGGGATACGTCTGTCTGCTCTGGGACCGCACGGGCCAGACGCTGCAGGACCGGCTGCTCAGGGTGAAGGTCGTCCGCGCCTAACGACGGGTCAGGGCGAGCGGAGGATTGATTCGCGCGAACCACATCTCCCGCTGAGCGCGGCGCAACAGCCAGGCGATCCCGAGCCCAAGTAAGGCGATCGCGCCGCCGATGACTGCGTCCAGGATGAAGTGGTTGGCTGTCAGAACGATGGCCAGGAACATCAGGGCGGGCATCGCCACGGCGAGCAGGCGCACCCAAACGATGTGGAACTGCCGGAACAGCGCAACACCGATGAGCAGGTTCCAGCCGAAGTGGAAGCTGGGAACAGCGGCGTACTGGTTAACCAGCGAGGGCGGCTGCAGCAACCGGTAAGCCGTGGAGTAAAGCTTCACCGTGTCCACCACGTCGTTATCGATGAGCCGCGGCGGCGCCACGGGGAAGGTCATGAAGATGATCAGGCCAATTGCCCCGGAGATGAAGAAGGCGTTGCGGATCAGGCGATAGGTGTCCGGCCGATAGATGAACATGACCAGCGCCACCAGGCCGATGAACGGCCAGTGGCCCCAAACGTATATCCAGTTGAAAATCGTGACCAGCGTCTGCTCACTGATGATCGCCGCTTGCATCGAGGGTTCCCAGAGGATGCCCAGGTCCCTCTCCGTAGCGATCATCTTGTGCGCGTTCGCTACTGCCTCTGACTGGCTACCCTGGGTGAAGCCGCGCACCAGGAAGTAGACAAGGTAAGCGCCAAGGACCAGCGCGGTTTCCTTGGCGATACTCAGCAGCGAAACGTTCTTGAGTCTCTGCATTGAACCTACGGATACAGCCGAAATTCAGCAGCTGTGTAACAACGATGTTAACACATTCCGCAGCGTTTTTTATTGTCTGCCCTGGCGTCGTCTGCTATCTTAGGCCCGCGATGGTCTCCGACGCCTACGTTGAGCTGCGTGGCCTGCGCTTCCACTACCGCGAGTGGGGAAACCAGGGCCAGCCGGTGGTGCTGCTGCACGGCCTGGCTTCCACCAGCCACATCTGGGACCTGACGGCGCCTCTCCTGCAGAAGGAGTATCGCGTGCTGGCGCTGGACCAGCGTGGCCACGGCAAGTCGGACAAGCCCGAGGATGGCTACGACTTCGCATCCATGACTGCAGACGTGCAGGCGTTCTGCCGCTACCAGGGCTTGCAGCGGCCCGTCGTCATCGGGCACTCCTGGGGCGCCAGTGTGGCGCTGGAATACGCAGTCGCCAACCCGGACGAGGTACTGGGCCTGGTGATGGTGGACGGCGGCTTCATGGAGATGTCCGGGCGCATGAGCTGGGAGGAGGCGGAGCAGCGTCTGGCTCCGCCGCAGCTGGACGACATGCCGCTGGAGGAGTTCCTGGCGATGGCCCAGACCTGGGGCGGCATCAGCGAGATCTGGTCGCCGGAGGTGGAGCACATCGTGCTCGCTAACTTCGAGATCAGTAAGCAGCAGACGATCCATCCGCGGCTGCGGCGTGCCAACCACATGCGCATCCTGCGAGCACTCTGGGAGCAACAGACTTCGCAGCTCTTCCAGTCGCTGGCGCGTCCGGCGCTGTTGGCGCCGGCCCGGCGCCAGTCCCAGGACGAGGGCGAGCAGCGCTTCCTATCGGTGAAGTTGGAGGCGATCGAAAGGCTGCAGCAGAGCCTGAACGGCAGGGTGCAGATTCAATGGATGGAGGACTCCATCCATGACGTGCCGGTGCAGCGGCCGCAGTTGCTGGCCGGCGCCATCAACGGCTTTATCGCTGACTTGAGGGCCTAGGAGCCGGAAGCGAACTTCTTGCGCTCCATCACAAAGAGGTTAAGCGCCTTCTCGAACGACTCCACGTCTAGCACCGGCTGACGCCCGTCAAACTGGGCACTCTCTACGATGATCTGCAACAGGTCGCCTGCGTGCGCCGCTCGCGGCTCGATGTCCGACTGGCTGTAGAGCTTCTCCACTACTTGGGAGACCGATTCCTGCGAGGCTTCGATGTGCCATTCCTGCAGTAGCCGCCCCAGAATCTCTGTAAACTCCTGCGAGCCCGGGCTGGGGATCTCCACCTTGTAGGGAATGCGCCGCAGCATGGAGTCGTCGGCCAGGCTGTTGACAGCCAGGTTCGTGCCGAAGAGGAACTGCAGGCTCAGGGGCAGCGTCACCTTTTCGCCGGTCGCCAGGGTCAGGGTGTCCCAACCGCGCTCCAGCGGGATCAGCAGTCGCGAGAGCACCACGGGCGCTTCCACCTTCTGGCGCCCCAGGTCATCGATGATGAGGACGCCGCCCTGCGCCTTGATCTGCGGCGGCGCCTGGTAGAAGCGGGTCAAGGGATCGTATGCCAGGTCCAACGTGTCCAGGTTAAGCTCTGGGCCCACCAGGATCACGGGCCGGCGGATAACGACCCAGCGATGGTCGAAGCGGTCCTCGCGCGTGTTGGCCTCGGCCTCCGCGTCGTCGGCCTGCAGGTGAATCGTCGGGTCGAAGACGCGGATCACCTGGCCGTGCGCGTAGATGGCGTACGGCATGATGGTGATGCCATCGATGTGCTCGGTGAAGCTCTGGAAGATCGAAGTCTTGCCGTTGCCGGACGGGCCATAGAGCAGCGCCGAGCGGCCCGAATAGAGGGCACGGCCGGCAGCGTCCTCCACCTCGTCGGCCAGCACGACGCCGGCCAGGGACTCCTTGATGCGCCAGCGGGCGGGCAAATGGCGCCGGCCCACCTGCCGCCGGATGACCTCCGAGTAGCGATCAACCGGCACCGGCACCGGACCGGCGTAGCGGGAGCGCTCCAGCGCTTCCTGCACGCGCTCCGTGCCGCGGGCCGTCAGTCGGTAGCGATAGCTGCCGGAGTAAAGATCGGCCTGGCCCATCGGCTCCAGCACCTTCTCCTCCGAGAGCATGGAGAGGAGCTGCTGGATCAGCGATGACGATATCCCCATGCGGCGGCTGATCTGGGCAGCCGTGGGCGTGCCGCTGTAGTGGATGATCTTCAGCGCCAGATCCGTCAGGAAGGCGCGTGAGAGGCCCAGCTGCTGGAAGGAGCGCGGCTGCGCTGGCAGCAGGCCAGTGTCGTCGTCCTCCACCTCCATGGTCGCGGTCATGCGCTGCAACGCCTCCGCGACGACGGAGGCGGCGCGCGGCTGCTCAACGATGAACTCAGGCGGACGCCCCGGCTTGGTTTCGTCTTCGTCTAGAGGCGAAAGGTCTTTCTCAGATTCGAAATCGCTCATGGGTTTATCCTTACTGCTACTTTGGCCAGTCAACGTACTGGCCCGCTTTAGAGACGTATCGCACGGTTCGTTCGTTACCTGTTCTGAACATGAGGTTCTGCCCTAAAGGCCAGGGGTTGCTTGTAATTTTTCGCACAAAATATTGACGCAAAATCTGGCGCCGTGATATACAAGGCCTAATGACCGGATGCGGCTAATCGAAATTATCTATTTCGCCACTATCTAGACCAGCAAGACAATGGAAATCCCCTCCGTCGTAATCGACCGCCTGCCGCTCTACGCGCGCGTCCTGGACAACCTGGAGCAGGAAGGCCAGACTGTGGTCAGCTCGCAGGAGCTGGGCATCCGGCTCAATGTGACGCCGGCTCAGATCCGCAAGGACCTCAGCTATTTCGGGCGCTTCGGCAAGCAGGGACGCGGCTATAACGTCAGCCGACTGCTGGAGGAGCTGCGCCGCATCCTGGGGCTGGACCATCAGTGGCGCATGGCGCTGGTGGGCGTTGGCCGCCTGGGCCGCGCGATCCTGGGCTACGAGGGCTTCATGCCGCAAGGGTTCAAGTTGGTCGCCGCCTTCGACTCTGACGAAGCAACCATCGGGCAGGAACTGGGCGAGATCCGTATCGATGACGTCGCCAACCTGGAGACAGTCTTGGAGGAGCAGCCGGTCGATATCGGCATCGTCGCCGTGACGGCGGAAGAAGCCCAGAGCGTCATCGATGCGCTGGTGGGTTGCGGCATCCGCTCGATCCTCAACTACGCGCCGATCGCGGCGCACGTACCGCGGGACGTCCAGCTAAGACGGATCGATCCGGTCCTGGCGCTGCAGAGCATGACCTACTACCTGAAGCATCGCCAGAAGTCTCCTTCGCTTACCGGCTAGGCCGGCGCTAGGTGTTGAGGAGCCATTCGCCCTCGGGCGGCTCCGAGCGCTTGATTAGCTCCAGGTGCTCCAGCGCGATGCCGGCGCCGATGGCGACGCAGCTCAGCGGGTTCTCCGCCACGTAGCAGGGGATGCCGATCTCCTGGGCGATCATGCGGTCCAGGTTGCGCAGCATGGCACCGCCGCCCGCCAGCACAATGCCCATATCGATGACGTCAGCCGCCAGCTCCGGCGGCGTCCGCTCCAACACCGAGCGGATGGTGCCGATGATCGCCAGCAACGCGTCCTGAATCGCGTTGCAGACATCGCTGGAGGTCACCGTCAGGGTCTTGGGCAGACCGGTAATCTGGTCGCGGCCGCGGATCTGGGTCGTCATCTCGTCCTCGGTGGGCGTGGCGCTGCCGATCGAAATCTTGAGGTCCTCCGCCGTGCGATCGCCGATCACCAGGTTGTAGCGGCGCTTGATGTAGGCCGCGATCGCTTCGTCCAGGCGGTCGCCGGCGACGCGAATCGATTCCGCGACGACGATGCCGTACATCGAGATGATGGCAGCCTCACAGCGGCCGCCGCCGATATCTACGATCATATGGCCGCGCGGCGAGCCCACCGGTATGCGGGCGCCGATGGCCGCGGCCAAGGGCTCCGGCAGGATGTTGGCGGGCCGGCGTGCGCCGGCAGCCTCGCAGGCGTCCTGGACGGCTCGCTGCTCCACGCCGGTGACGCCGGCGGGCACGCAAATCATCACCTCCGGCTTCACCAGTGAGAAACGCCCAACCGTCTTGCCGATGAAGTAGCGCAGCATGGCCTCTGTCGTCAGGTAATCCGCGATGACGCCGTCTCGCATGGGGCGAATGACCTGGATGGCGCTGGGCGTCTTACCCAGCATGTCGCGTGCCTCATTGCCAACCGCGACGATCGTGTTGGTTCGTGTGGCCACGGCTACCACCGATGGCTCATTGGAAACGATGCCGCGCCCCTTAACGTAGACCAGAACGTTCGCCGTCCCCAGATCCACGCCTATCCGCTTACCAAACATCAAATTCGCTCCACTCGTGCGCCCAGCTGACACAGCTTCTCTTGCAAGCGCTCGTAACCCCGGTCCACGTGATGAATATCGCTGATCTCGGTGCGGCCAGCGGCTACGAGGCCCGCCAGCACCAGGGCCGCTCCAGCCCGCACATCGAGCGCGCGCACCCTGGCGCCGGTCAGAGGCGTCGGGCCGCTGATGACGGCCGTCGTGGTGCCGGTGGTGACGACCTCCGCGCCCAGTTTGCGCAACTCGGCAACGTAGAGCAGCCGGTTGTCGAAGACGCGCTCGTGCACATAGGATACCCCGGTCGCCTGGGTCAGCAGAACTGCCATCGGCGCCTGCAGGTCTGTCGCCAGGCCCGGGAAGGGCAGCGCCTGGATGCTTAGCGGCTTCAGGCCGCCGCTGCGGCGCACGTGCAGGTTGTCGCCGCGCTCTTCGACCTCGACACCGGCCTCCCGCAGCTTGGCGATCAAGGAGTAAAGGTGCTCCAAGTAGACGTCCTGGACGTCGACCTCGCCGCCGGTGATGGCCGCCGCGATGGCGTAGGTGCCGGCCTCCAGCCGGTCCGGGATGATGCGATGGGTGACCGGCCGCAGCTTCTCCACGCCGTCGATATCGACGGTGTGAGTGCCGGCGTTGATGATCCTGGCGCCCATGGCGTTGAGCAGCTGCGCCAGGCCGCTGACCTCGGGCTCGGCGGCGGCGTTGATGATCGTCGTGTGGCCCCGCGATAGGCAGGCCGCCAGCATCAAGTTTTGCGTGCCCAACACGCTGGGATAGTCCATGAAGACCCGCGCTCCGCTGAGATTGCCGCCGCGGGCCATGAAGCGGTCGCCCTCCAGCCAGACCTCCGCGCCAAGAGCCTGGAAGCCCTTGAGGTGCACGTCCAGGGGCCGCTGGCCAATAACGTCGCCGCCGGGCGGGGAGCAAGCCGCCTCGCCCAGGCGGGAGAGCAGCGCTCCCAACACCAGGAAGCTGCCGCGCAGACTGACGACGAGCTCATTGGGCGGCGCCGAGCTGGTGATCTGGCTGGCGTCGATGCGCAGGACGGACGGCTGGACGAACTCCACCTTGGCGCCGAGACTGTTCAGCACCTGCGCCATCTGCCGGATATCGCCGATATCCGGGACGTTCTCCAGTATCGTCTCGCCGGGCACCAGCAGTGCTGCGGCCATAGCACCCAGGCCGGCGTTCTTGGAGCCGCTAATGTGCACGCTGCCGCGGAGGGTGTTGCCGCCCTCAATAACCAGCAACGCCGGCTGCTCCAGGGAAGGGACGTTAGCCGCCAAAAAAGGCTCCTTT
>DASRHH010000064.1:0-2142 GCA_035650635.1 Dehalococcoidia bacterium
GGTTGCTCAGCTCCACCGCCGCTACCCCCTCCGGCAGCGACACCTCGCCCGCCTGAGGCCACTCCCCCAGCGCGCAGGAGAGGACGCCGTTGTCCGGACCGACGAAGAACGCGGATGCCGTCTGGATCGCCAGGGCCCGCCTTTCCGTGCTGACGCCTGGATCGACGACCGCCAGGTGTACGGTACCGGGCGGAAAGTGCGGCGCCGCCAGCGAGAGCAGGAAGGCTCCCTGCTCGATGGCCTGCGGCCACACGTCGTGGGTTATGTCGACCAGCGTGGCTGCCGAGTTGCCGGAGAGCAACGCCCCTTTCAGGGCGCCCACATAGGCGTCGCTCAGTCCGAAATCGGTCGTCAGCGTGATTAGCCCTGACGCTGCCATGGACGCGCCCTAGCCCAGCGGGCCCTTGCTCTCGATCTTCCAGTTCTGGATGCCGGCGAAGCGCGAGCTCAGGTCAAACAGCGTGCCGATAGACACATCCTTCACCGACTTATCGATGATGTAGCTGTACACCGGGTAGTAGAGCAGCACAGAAGGCTCGTCCTTAGCGAAGACATCCTGGAACTGCGCGTAAAGGGCCCGCCGCTGCGTGGGGTCCGTCAGCTGCCGGCCCTGCTCCAGCAGGATATCGACAATGAGGTTCCGATAGCCAGCCAGGTTGGCGCCGTTGTAGACCTGCGAGCCGTGCCAGGCGGGGTAGGGGTCCGGATCATAGCCGGGGTCGAAGCCGAAGATGGCGCTCTGGTAGGAGAGGGGCAGTAGGAAGTCCTTCACCAGGTCAGTGCTGGCCAGCGGCACCAGTTTTACCGAGATATTGATCTGTCCCAGCTCCCGCGCGATCTCCTGGGCGATGGCCCGGCGCAGCGGATCCGAGTCTGTAATGAGGCTGAACTCCAACCGTTGGCCGGCTTTCTGGCGGACGACCGTGCCGCCGCTGGTCGTCCAGCCGGCCTCGTCCAGGAGGCTGCGCGCCTTGCCCTGGTCGAAGCCGTACTTGGCGATGTCATTGTTGTAGGCCCAGGTGCCGGGCGGTATCGGCGAATCCGCGCGGATGGCGCGGCCGCTGAGCAGGCCGCTGATGATGGCGTCGCGGTCGATGCCGTAGGCGATGGCCTGTCGCACCTTGACGTCATCAAAGGGCGGCTGCAGGTCGTTCAGGTAGAACGCCGTGTAGCTGGTGCGGTTGGCTGTGAAGACGCGGACGTTCTTGGACGAGGTGAGCGAGTCGAGATCATCCTGCGAGACGTTGGGGCCAACGCAGATGCCCTGCACGTCTCGGCGGAAGAAGGCACTCATGGCGGACTGCGCATCCGGGTAGAAGCGCAGCTCTATTTCCGGTATCTGCGGCTTGCCGAGGTGATAGTCCGGATTGGCCTCCAGTAGAGCTGAGGCGGCATCCAGGTGCTCGAGGCGGTAGGGACCTGTCCCCACCGGCGAGCGGTTGAAGGCGCTGCCCGCCATCTGCGCCGCCGAAAGACTCTCTAGCTCCGAGCGCGGCAGTATGCCAATCGAGACGGAGGCCAGGAATGGCGCGAACGGGGTCGGGAGGGTGCAGGCGATCTCCAGGGTGTCACGCTTGCTGCACTTCACCTCTTGCCAGAAGCTCTTTAAGGCGGGGTCGCCGGGGAAGTCCTGGGCCGCCATCAAGCCATAGGTAAACAGCACGTCGTCGGCGCTGAAGTCGGCGCCGGACTGCCATTTCACGCCGGGACGCAGCTTGAACTGGTAGGTGCGACCGTCCTCGCTGACGCTCCAGCTCTCCGCCAGGTCAGGCTGCACCTCGCCGCGTGGACCCAGGCGGGTCAGTCCGGAGAACACGAGCAGGCTCAGGTCGCGATCGACATCGTTCAGGGAGGCCAGCAGCGGGTTGACGTCGCGCGGCGAGCCGATGACCGCTTCGCTGTAGCGATTGCTCTTATTGCTAGCGCCGGCGAACGGATCCGCCACCGCTACCCAGACGACGATCAGCGCGATTATCAGCGCGCCGACCGCCAGGAACGGCCAGTGCAAACGCATAGACTACCTCAGACGTGAGACGCTGGGCATGAGAAAGACGGCGGAGGGGCTAACGGTTAGCCGTAACGGCCAGAGCAGCAGTGAGCAGAAACAGCCCGGCAAGGACAACAGTCAATTCAAAGAGAGTT
>DASRHH010000065.1:0-3159 GCA_035650635.1 Dehalococcoidia bacterium
CAGGGTCGGCGAAGAGCCAGGCCAGTCCAAAGACCACGGCCAGCAGGAAGCTGGTGCCTGGCCCGACGATGGCAATCAAGAATTCGTCGCGGGGCTTGTCGGGCTCGCGGCCGAGGCTGGAGACGCCGCCGAAGATGAACAGCGTGATGCTGTGTACCGGCAGGCCTAAGCGGCGCGCCATGAGAGCGTGTGAGATCTCGTGCAGGAGTATCGACATAAAGAATAGCGAGGCCGTGATCAGGCCTGCCAGCCAGCGCTGGCTCGCGGTCCAGCCGGGGAATTCCTCATCGAACAGGGTTGAGCCGAGCGACCAGGTGAGCAGCACGTAAATGAAAAGCCAACTCCAGTGCACGCCGATGTCTATACCGGCGATCCGCCCGAGCTTGAAGGAGTTGGACGATAAGGAGCGCTGCATTTGCTGCCTCTCTCCAGTGTACGCCTTTCCGGCGTCCGCGGTTGCGTTGGGGCTTGCCTTGCGAATGCTTATCAGTTGACGGCGGGCGCCTCAGCCCGGACGGCAAAGCGGGTAGTATGGGAAGAGATGTCAAAACTGCTGGTTGGATGCTGCTCCTGGGCCGATAAGCCGCTGATCGACTCCGGCAAGTTCTATCCGCCCGACGCCAAGTCAGCGGAGGACCGGCTACGTTACTACGCCGGCCAGTTCCCCATCGTCGAGGTCGATAGCACTTTCTACGGCCTGCCAGATGAGACCACGGTGCGGCACTGGATTGCCCGCACGCCGGATGAGTTCACCTTCAACGTCAAGGCATTCCGGGCGTTTACCGGGCACCAGACGCCGCCGAAGGTGCTGGCCAAGGATCAGCGGGCACTGCTGAGCGAGGAGCAACAGGAAGCAAAGACCGTCTACTACGACAAGCTTCCCCAGGAGTTGCGGGACGAGCTCTGGCGCACATTTAACGAACGTTTGCTGGCCCTCGATAGCGCCGGCAAGCTGGGCGCTGTCGTCTTCCAGTTCCCGCCCTGGTTCACCTACGCCCGCGATAACTTTCGTCTCGTCGCCCACTGCCGCGAGATGCTGCCGCTACAGTTCACGATGGCCGTGGAGTTCCGCAACGCTCTCTGGCTAGCGGAGGACACCCGCGAGCGGACCCTGAGCTTTCTGCGTGAGAACGGCCTGGTGCTGGTGGCTGTCGATGAGCCGCAGGGGTTCCCCTCCAGTGTGCCGCCGCTGGCCGAGGTCACCTGCGAGAGGCTGGCGATGGTGCGCTTCCACGGCCGCAACTCAGAGACCTGGGCCGCCAGCGCCCGCACCTCTGCCGAGCGTTTCGATTGGTACTACCAGGATGAAGAGCTTGAGGAGTGGCTGCCGCGCATTGAGCAGCTGGCAGAGCAGGCATCCGAGGTGCACCTGATGATGAACACCAACCGCTCTGACCAGGGGCCTGTGAACGCGCGCCGCCTGGGCCGGCTGCTGCGAGAGCGGGGCCTGGACGCGGGCGATGGCCCCCGGGGCCAGCAACTGGGGCTGGCACTGGAAGTGCCGGCCGGGACAGAGGAGCGCTAGCACCCTTGCGTTACCTGGCGCTGGCCGCGGCCGAGGACATCGAGGCGCGAAAGACCTCTCGCCGGACGAGAGCCGGACCTCATCCGCGAGGTCATCGAACGGGAGTACGTCATCGGAAACGGCAAACCGCTGAGCGCCGGGCGCTCGCGTTATGTCTGCTTGACAACCGCCAGACGCCGCTTCAGTCTAGTTAGTAATGCTTCCAGGGCCCGGGAGCAGATAATATCGCCGGCGCGGTAACCCCAGGATGGCCAGCGCGTCTATATCGATAGACCAGCCGGCTTTCCGGGGGTCTTGCAGACGAGATACTTGTTGAGCAACCGGGTTACTGTGACATTAGAGGAACGCAAGCGTAGGCAGTCTAGGCTGCTAATCAGAAAACTCCGAGTCGTCGCGTTGTTCGGCGTCGCGTTGGCGGCTCTGTTCGGTGCTCTGTTCTCCATCGCTGCACCGCATCCCACCTACGCCAATCAGGTGCCGCCCCCCGGCTGCACCTTCGATAACGATCCCACCAACAACTTCGCATACCTGCAGACCTTCGAGGCGCTGGAGTGGAAGACCACTTACGCCCGCACCATCGAGCTCGCCGGTTTCAACCAGCTCTTGCCCAATCTCGGCGCCTACAACTTCAACCTGGGCACAATGGACAACGCCGCGACGCCCTACCTGCCGCCGACCCTGCTGAAGGCCATCGCCTGGCTGGAGAGCAACTGGACACAAGGCAGCTGGGGCCCGCCCAGCGGCAGCGTGCCCTACGACAAGCTTGTGGACTACGGTCAGGTAGGCCCGGCGCTGGTATCGCCGGACTGCGGCTACGGGATCATGCAGGTGACCACCGGCATGCAAAACACCTCCGGTGTACCCGCCCTGGACCAGGCGATGATCGCCGGCAACTACGCCTTCGACATCGCGCGAGGGGCTCGTATCCTGGCCGACAAATGGAACCTGGCGCCGGAGTATCGGCCGGTGGCCGGCACCCGCAACGTCAAGCTGCTGGGCGACTACTACTACGCTGTCTGGGGCTATAACGGCTTCGCCTACGTCAATCACCCGCTCAACCCCAGCTTCAATTCCCTGCGGCCTCCGTTCAGCTGCGATGCGAGAGTTGATAGCAACGGCAATTTCCTGGATCACCTGGGCCACGACCGCAGCCAGTATCCCTACCAGGAGCTGGTCTACGGCTGCCTGGCGCACCCGCCGGTGCTCAACGGGACGGCGCTTTGGACCGCCATCGATGTCCAGCTGCCCAACCTCAACGACCCCGCGTTCTCGGGGCCGTTGAGCCTGAGCAACTGGACTCCCTGTACCGTCAATTTCCAGTGCGCACCGATGAATATCCCGTCGCCGGACCCGACGCATCAAGACCCCACGACCGTCTCCCTGACCACAGCGCAGGTTATGGGATCGCCGGCGCTGGGCCTCTCACAGACGCAGGTCGGCATAACCGTCGTATCCGGCTCGACTGCGACATCGGCCCCGGTGACGATCTCCAACACCGGCACCGGTGTACTGACCTGGCTGGCCACCCCTTCCGCTTCTTGGCTGCTTCCCTCCGCCTGGCAGGGCGTGGCCGTACCGGGTCAGCCCGGCACCTTCAAGGCTATCGTCGACGCCAGCGGCCTGGCGCCCGGCAC
>DASRHH010000066.1:0-2449 GCA_035650635.1 Dehalococcoidia bacterium
CCATCAACACGGCTGCCGTGCGCAGTGCTATCGAGCTGGGGCCGGACAACATCGCGGCTACGGCCCACCGCCTCGGCATCACCGACCCGCTGGACAACGACTGCGGCCCGACGATTACCCTCGGCTCCTGCGAGGCCAAGCTGCTGGACATGGTCTACGCCTACAGCGTCATCGATAACAACGGCACCATGGTCGGCACGCCCACGGCGGAGAACCTGCCTGAGGGCTATCGCAAGCTGGACCCGATCTCGATCCTCAGTATCAAGGACGCCTCCGGCAACACCATCTACCAGCCCAAGCGTGCCTCGGAAGAAGTGGTGCGGCCGGCCTTTGCCTACATGGTGACGGACATCCTCTCTCGCAACGCCATCAGCTGGAGCAGCCTGACAGTCGGGCGGCCCGCAGCGACCAAGACCGGCACCAGCGAGACGTTCAAGGACAACATCGTCATCGGCTTCACGCCGGAAATTATTATCGGCGCCTGGGTCGGCAACTCGGACGGCACCCCTATGAAGGACGGCGCCTTCAGCGCCTCCGGCGTCGGCCCCATCTGGAAGACACTGGCGCCCATTGTCTTCGACTACTTGAAGCTGCCGGCGACTCCCTTCACTAAACCGGGCGACATCACGACGGTCTCTTGCGGCGGCGGCGAGATCTTTGCCACTGGCGTGCCGATTACGAAATCCGGCTCCTGCAGCCCCACAAGCAGCAGCCGGACGCCGGTCCCCACTCCAGCCCCTGCCCCCAATAACGATACCAGCGGCCGGCCCGGCAATGGCAACGGCAACGGCCGCAACAACTAAAGCCCCGCTCACCCAATCCAACAGTTACCTCTGCATCTTTACGGGTTTGCAACCCTTCACCAGCTCGCGCCGGGATCCGCGCACGTCTTTGACCTCGTAGCAGCAGTTAGTCAGACTGCTGGAGGTGTATCGTGCTTGGATCTCGCAAGCTCTTGGCGCTGGCCATCCTGCCGGCGCTCCTGGCGTTACTTATCGGCGGCGCAGCGGTCCACGGCGCCGAAGCGGGTGCGCCAGCCGCCCAGGCCGGGCCTGTCGTCGAGGTGGGCGACTTCTGGTTCTGTAACGCCGGCGACACCGCCTGCCACACGACCGATCCCGGTGACATCGATTCCGCCGTGACGATAGCCGCTGGCGGGACGGTGCAGTGGAGCTGGGTCGGCCAGAATCAACACTCGGTGACGGCCTGCTCCAACAGCAGCTTCACCAGCTGCGGCGCTGCCCAGGGATTCGACTCCGGCTTCAGGAGCAGCGGCACCTTCTCGCAAACGTTCAGCCAGGCCGGCACCTTCTACTATCATTGCGAAGCCCATCCGAACGAGATGCACGGACAGGTGACGGTGACCGCAGCCTCTGCGGGAGGCGGCACCCAGCCCGCCACGCCGGCGCCGGCCGGGGTCACGCAGATGCCGCGTACCGGCGGCGCCCCCGCCGACGAGAGCGGCTTCTCCCTCGGACTGCTGATAGCAGCCATCGGCAGCGCCATGGCACTGTCAGGTGCCGGTCTTGCGCTGAAGGCCCGGCGCAGCTAGCCGCTGAAGGAGACGCTGATCTCTGGCGGGCTGAGGAGGGTCTGCAACACTACGCAGTAGCGCTCGGTGCGCTCCTTGAGCTTTGTCAGCTCCTCCGCGCTGGCCTGCGGGGCGCGCAGGTCGAAGTCGACTTGGATCTGCCGGAAGCCGACGGGCGCCTGCGGGTCCAGGCCCAGCGTTCCACGCAGGTCAAGCTCGCCCTCGACGGCCACGGACGCGCTCTCCAGGGGGATGCCGGAGGCAGCGGCCACCATCTGGCAGGTGATCTGCGCGCAGGCCGCCAGGGCGCCTAGCAGCAGGTCGCCCGAGCAGGGGGTGCCTCCGCTGCCACCCACCCCGGCGTGCGCTTCCGCTTCATAGACGGCCCGTCCGATATCGACCGAGCAGGTCGTGGGCACCGTGGTGCTATCGGCCTGGGCACGCAATGTGATAACGGCGGCGCCGGGATCATCGCGATAGTGTTGCTTGAGCGGCTGCTGGATGCTGCGCAGGTCCATGTTTTCTCCTCCGGCGGCAGGTTTCGGTTCGATTATATGGGCGCTCTTGCCGGCGCTGCTATAAACTGGAGCAAAACTCAGGGAGCGGATCGATGGCACAACAGCAGCAACCAGGGCAGCAGGGCCCCAATTTCCAGTCGGCGGGCATGGCCGGCTCAGACCTCATGCGGGCAGGGGCGGGGACGAAGCTCAAGCTGCGGGACGGCTCTGTGATCGAGATTGTCGAGAACCCGCAAGACGGCTACTGGCTGCTGGCGCGCTTCATCTCGTCGCAGGACGAGTCGCGGGTCGGCGTCCAGGACATGGTGTTCTTCGAGGACGTTGTAGGGCTGGCCGAATGAGCTACGGCCGCATGCCGTCGGGATCGATCCCGACGCTGCGGCACCATTCGGCGTAGGCA
>DASRHH010000067.1:0-2258 GCA_035650635.1 Dehalococcoidia bacterium
TCTCTTCGCGGACGAGCTCGTTGAAGACACGCTCGCACTCGCTGGCCACCGGATCGCCGCCCAGGAGGACCAATCGATCGGTGATGCGCTGCCAGATGCCGGAGCTGCGGAACGTCTCCATGGATGGCCGGTGCCACATGAAGGACATGATCTTATCGGGGAGAGAGAAGCGGGGCCGCAGCTGCTTGAGGCTCTTGAACCGCTCCTCGATGGAGTTGGCCCGCGGCACAATCTGGATCAGTGGGCCTTCGGTCTCGTTGGTGCGAGCGTCGACGAGGAGGCGCTTATCGATTATGGCGAAGCGGACGATCAGCACTTCCGCGTTATCGATAACCTTGAAGACCTCTTCCAGGTCCAGACCGTAATCGTCCATGATGCGAGGGCCGCGACCCTCAGCCCCTCCTACGGGGGCATTGTCCCATAGCGTAAACGTAGGGGTCAAACGAGCGGCACACCCCTGAAGGCTGAGGCATGTGCTGAGGCCGACGGACGGCATTGGCGAATCATAGGGGCGCAGCGCGCTGCTCCCCTATGATTCGACAGGCTCACCACGAGCTGGTAACCCGGGATCGAGCTTCCGCTCCTCCCGCTAATCCTGAGCTTGTCGAAGGGTGAAGGTACTTAGGCGCGCTGCCGCAGCTCTTGCAGCTTGCGCAGCGCGGCGCCGCTAGCGATCGCCTCTCGCGCGGCCGTGAGACCCGCCTCGATGCCGGCGACGCGCCCGCTGGCGAAGAGGCGGATGCCAGCGTTGTAGGCCACGATGTCGCTCAGTGCGGCCGAGGCTCGGCCCTCGAGCACTGTCTGTAGTACCTCGGCGTTATGTCGAGCGTCGCCGGGCGCCAGGTCTTCCGGCATGGCCGGGGTCAGGCCGTAGTCCGCCGGGTTGAGGCGGGACTCTTCGACACCGGCCTCACTGCAGTCGAAGAGACGGCAGGGACGGTGCGTCGGCGCATCCTCGTTGCCCTCCAGCCCCTGCACCAGCAGCACCCGTCGGAAGCCCATGCCGCGGGCGGCTTCCAGCATCTTCTCCATGTACGGCATGTGCGTCAGGCCGATAATGCTGTATTGGGCGCCGGCGAGATTGTAGAGCTTCTCGATGGTATTGAGGTTACTGCGCAGCGCGATCTCGTCTCGCAGGTCGCGCAAAGCGAAGAGCCGCGGCGAGAAGACGCGTTGCCGCAGGAAGCCGAAGCCCATCTCCTCGATGCTACGCTGCACGGCCTCCGGCGGCGCCTCGACGTCTACGCCCAGCGCCTCCAGCACGTCAATAACGCCGACGCCGTGCTTGGGAGCCAGGTCCTTCTCGCCGTGCATGACGATAGCCGCTCCGGCCGCGACCGCCACGATGCTGGCCGCCGGGCTGATCACCAGGTAATCGTTGCGGCCGTCGTAGGGGCTGCCGACATCCAACAAACCCTCGACCTGTGGCGCAATGTGCGCGGAGCGCGCTCGCAGCGCATCGGCGAACCCGAGGAGTTCGCCGGCGGACTCCCCCTTGAAGCGCTCCAGCAACAAGAAGCCGCCGATCTGCGCATCGGGCACGGCGCGCTCGAGGACCAGGCCCAGCGCCTCGCTCGCCTCCTCGCGTGTGAGGTCGCGAGCGCCTTTCGGCCCCTGTCCGATCTGGCGCAGGAAGAACTGCATCCTCTCGTAGGGAGAGGATGCAGGGGATTCAGTGTGCTGCTCGCTGGCCACGGGCGCTACTGATAGGAGTAGCGCTCCTCCTTCCAGGGGTCGCCGCGGATGTGGTAGCCGTTGACCTCCCAGAAGCCCGGCTTATCGTCCGGCAGGAACTGCAGGGCATGCAGCCACTTGGCGCTCTTCCAGAAGTAGAGGTGCGGCACCATCAGCCGCGCCGGCCCGCCGTGGTCAAGCTGCAGGGGCTTGCCGTCATGCTTGTAGGCGACCATGACGTGGTCCTGCATCAGGTCCGAGAGGAGGATGTTGGTCGTATAGCCGCCGTAGCTGTGCGCCATGACGGCCTTGGTGTCCGGCTTCAGCTGCACAAGCGAGAGCAGGTCGCGGAAGGCGACGCCCTCCCAATGGTTATCGAAGCGGCTCCAGCCGGTCACGCAATGGATATCGACGTCCGTTGTCGAGACGGGCAGCGACGTGAACTGCTCCCACGTCAACTCGACCTCCGACTCCACCTCGCCAATGAGGCGCAGCCGCCACTTGTCGAGGTCGACCTTCGGGGCCGGGCCGTAGGTGAGGACCGGCCAGTCGTCGACGACGTACTGGTTCGGCGGAATGCGCTC